>JAADYV010000090.1 GCA_010092855.1 Chloroflexota bacterium
GTGATGGATTACCTGGCCAGCCAGGAAGTCCTGGGTGAATTCTCGGCCCAGACGCTCTTCATCCCCGGCCACATTGGCCTGGCAGAAGCGGGTGTGGACTTTGTGAGCAACGCCGATGCGTTGAACATGTTCCTGGCCGAAATTCCCAAGCTGATGCCGGAAGCCTACGCGCTCCAGTATCACCCCTTTACCTTTCCGCTCAACACAGCCATCCGCGACCGCGTGACGCAGGTGATCGTGGGCGAACTGACGCTGGATGAAGCTGTCGAACGTATTCAGGAAGATGTCGATACCGCGATGATGGCGGAAGAGTAGTCGTTGCTCAACCGCTGATATTCAGGCTATCGGTCTTGGTGTTTCAGGCTGATAGCCTGAATTTTAACAGCCCACGCTGATAACCATAGGGGCTTCGAATGATGAATTCATTACAAAAGAGATATCAACAGGTCGTTGAACTCGTCACCACAATCTTATGGTGGCCGGTCAAGCTGGTGATGAATGTGTTGGATGTTGGCCTCAATGCGTTGCAGAACCTGATTGGGGTGCAGCGCATGGCCTATTTCTTTGTGCTGCCAAACTTACTGATTTTTGGCATCTTCGTCCTCACCCCCATGCTACTAAATTTCTACTACGGGTTCACCGATGGCCGGCAGGTAGGGACTCAACGCGACGCGATAAGTCTTAACGAGCGCGATTATGTTGGGTCTGACAATCTGGCGACACTGTTTGACTGTGACAATTATTCCGAACCGAAATCCTGCACGGTTGAGTCGGAAGATTTTTGGTCTGGAACCTCGAACACGTTCACATTTGTGACGCTGCAAGTGGGGTCGATGGTGGTGCTGGCACTGTTGACGGCGGTGGTGCTCAATAGTGATATTGTGGGGCGCGGCTTTTTCCGCAGTGTGTTTTTCTTCCCGGTGCTGTTGTCGCCGGTGGTTGTAGCGCTGATCTGGAAATGGATTCTGCGCTATGAATCTGGCCTGTTGAACGAAGCCCTGGTGTCCATGGGGGTCGAACGCACATACTTTCTGGACGGTCCCGATGCACGAAACTGGGCGCGCTTCTGGGCCATTGCCGTCACCGACTGGGCCCAGATGGGCTTTTTTACCTTGATATTGCTGGCCGGGTTGCAGGCCATTCCCAAGTCGCTGTATGAAGCGGCCCAAATTGATGGCGCGGACTCCTGGCAGCGTTTCTGGCGGATTACCTTGCCGCTGCTGATGCCGACCATGACAGTGGTGTTGGTCCTGGCGTTGATTCGAGCGGTGCAAGCCTTCGATCAAGTCTACGTGCTAACAGGCGGTGGCCCGGGCACGGCGACCACGTTTATTGTTCAGTACATCTATGAAACTGCTTTCGCCAAGTCGCCGGTCAACTTTGGGTTGGCTGCCGCTGCGTCGTTGGTGCTGGGGGCGGTGCTGCTGATGCTCACGTTGGCACAGTTGGCATTGACTCGCCAGCGCGAAGCAGCCTAGTTAAAAGGAGACAACCATGGCATCCAATGATGCTTCTCGTCGGTCCGGTGGTGTGTTTGATCTCCTGCTCCGGCTGCGCGGGCCCAAGGGATTTCACTTCACCGATGTGCTGACCTACCTGTATCTGTTTGCCGGGGTGCTGGTCATGTTTGGGCCGGTACTGTGGCTGGTGATGTCGTCGTTTAAACATCCTTCGATGATCACCAAGACACCGATTACCCTACTGCCCTACCGCCAGGACACGGTCGAGATCGATAGTCCAGCCTATCCGGTCAAGCTGCCGCTGTATGATGTCCGGATGGAAGATGGTGTTACCCGACGCATGGTATCCCTTTTCGCCACAGCGGATGAAGGCGCGGTCAGCCAACAGGAATGGGACTTCAGTGAGACCTACTATTCCCTGGTTGATCTTGATAACCCGGAAGCTGGGCCACAAGACATCCTGGCAGACAATGCATTTGCGTTGTATGAGATGGAAGGTGTCGAAGGGCGGTTGGTAGAGGTCGCCGTCTTCGGTGAAGCCTATGTGCGCGTGTTGGACCCCAGCGATTTATCCGCTACACCGACTGAGGTGCGCAGTGGACTTCTAATCCCCATTCCCATTGACGAAACCAGTGTGACCGTCGGGGCACGGGAGACACCTCAGGGATACGTTGTGAGTGTACCCTACCAGCGACAACAGTTGGAAGTCTATGATGTGTTGCTGCCGGATGGTTCTGCAACGCAGATGGCGGCGCTGGTTGATCCCAATGGCGCGCTGCAAGTGGTGCATAAATCGGACAATACGTATGTCCGGATGTTGCCCCCTGTGGAAATATCCTGTCAGACTACGGATGATATCGAGTGCCCCGCAGAGCCTGTAATTCCCGCTGAAAACCGCGTGGACAGGGACCAGGCGTTTTCGCCAGTCGAAGTGTGGGTCAGCGAGGGGGAAATTGACCCGGCGGATGCCGAAGCCGCTCTTGATGAGCTTCGCGTCGGGGAAACCATCAATTTGGGCTACGACGCTCCAGAATTGTTCCTCTACCAGCTGACTGAAGAAGTCGACGGTACGGTTACTACTCGTGAAGTCATCCGGTTGCCCGAACCGGGGCGGCGTAACTCGGTGCAGTGGGTCAAGCGCCCCACCATTACCCTCAAAAACCTGGATGACCCGGACAGTGAACCGATGGTTGTGCTGCGCAGCGACCCGCGTTTGCAGCCGGTTCGTGCAGATGTGTCCGGTTTCGATGTGCCACTGCCGCGTTTTAACGTGGCGCTCAACCTGAACTTTGCCGCTATTCCCCCGGCGGATGGCGACGAAACGCTCCAGTTCATTGACCCAGACAATCCCGACAGCGAACCCGTGGTTGTTGCCATTGATGACGAAACCTTCTGGCCACTGTATATGATGATGACCGGGGATGGCGAGTCCAGACAGATGGCGGCGACATCATTCCCCAATCGGAATTTTCGCTTGATGGTCGATCCTGACGATCCTTACAGTGGACCTGCCATTGAGGTCGACGCGGCTGATATGACCGCATTGAATGATCCGGACGAATTTGTTCCCCTAACGGTTGACATCGCATTGCAGGAGACTGCTTTGCCAGTGTACGAGTTGCCAGACGAAAACGGTGATACCGCATCGTGGGCGATAATGCTCAACCCAGATGGCAGCTTACAAGAATTGTCGCGCGACGGCGAGATCTATGTGCGCGCCGTTCCGTCCGATGACATCGGCAGCAGACCGGAGGAAATTGTCAAGCCAGATGGTCTGGAGGAACGTGCGCCTGATGGCGTAGTGGAACTGCTGTTTGATGTCGTAACCCTGGATTTATATGAAGTTACTCAAACGGACGGTACCGTCGTCCAGATGGCACTGTGGTCGGATTACCGGGAACAGAATGACGAAATCCAGGCTGCACGTGTTCCCACAATCCGGCGCGCAGCCGTTGGGCTGGTTAAACCGGATGATCTTGATGGCGACGAGGTTTTTGTGCTGTTGGATGATCCCGGATTGCAGCGAGCAACAGCCCACGTGCCAGGCTACGAGCAGCCGTTGGAGCTGTATCTCGTCGAGCAGACCTTCCAAATGGCTGCAGTCGTAGATGAGGACGGCGATCCTGAAGTCGACAACCGCGCCTACGTCATGATGATCGATCCCGACAACCCGCCGGACGTCATGCCGACGGAAGATAACCCGGCGGGGGCCATCAAAGTGCTGCGCGACGATACAGAAGAGATCAGCTCTGTTTTCTTCGACCTGGGCAACTATGAAGGTGCGATTGACAGCTTCGACTTCTTGACCTACTTGCGCAACAGTGTTGTGGTAACCGTCGTCGCAACCGTGATCACGCTGTTGATCAACAGCATGGCCGGGTTTGCGCTGAGCAAGTACGATTTCCGGGGCCGCAACGCGATCTTTCTGATCATCATTGCCACGCTTATGATTCCGATCTCGGTCATCTTGATCCCGGCGTTCCTGGTGATCAGCGAAGTGGGCTGGGCCAATAACCTGTGGGGGTTGATTATCCCCGGCGCGGCCACCCCGACCGGTGTGTTTCTGCTGCGCCAATACATGCTCACCATTCCCGACGAACTGCTGGACTCGGCGCGCATCGATGGCGCAAGCGAATGGCGCATCTACTGGCAAATCATCCTGCCGCTGGCACGTCCCGCGCTGGCCGTGCTGGCCATCTTCTCGGTCATGTGGCGCTGGAACGATTTCCTGTGGCCGCTGATCGTCGTAACCCGCAACGACCTGTACACGCTGCCGGTAGCGCTCAACAATTTCCAGGGCAACCTGAACGTCCAGTGGAATTACATCCTGGCGATGACGGTACTCACCCTGCTGCCCGTGACGCTGGTGTTCGCGTTCCTGCAACGTTACATCACCACTGGCATCGCCACAACCGGCATGAAATAGTCCGTAATCGCGCCAGGGTGTCACCGCATCCTGGCGCTGCACCATTGCTTGATCGAAGGAGACTGTATGACCCAACAGTATAAGTTTTTAGTGGGCGGAGAATGGCGCACCAGCAACAAGACCCTGCCCGTTCATTTTCCCTATACCGGCGAAGTGGTAGGGGAGATATTCCTGGCAACAGATCAGGACATCGAAGACGCCATCGTCGCGGCGGTAAGGGGCTTCGAAATTACACGCAAGCTGCCGGCTCATGCTCGTTCGGAGGTACTCTACAACCTGATCGCGCAGATGGAACAGCGCCGCAGCGAGCTGATTGACGTCATGATCCTCGAAGGGGGCAAGACCCGCAACGTGGCCACCGGTGAGTCCGGGCGCGCGATAGAAACCGTGCGCGTGGCGGCAGAAGAAGCCAAGCGCGTGAACGGCGAAATTGTGCCGATGGACTGGACGGCTGCCGGTGAACAACGCCAGGCCATGGTGCGGCGCGTGCCGTTGGGACCGGTGCTGGGTATCACGCCGTTCAACTATCCGGTGAATCTGGCCTGCCACAAGCTGGCCCCGGCGATTGCGGTTGGTAACCCGTTCATTCTCAAGCCTGCGCCAGATACGCCGCTTAGCAGCGTGCTCCTGATGGAAATGGCGCTGGCGGCTGGTTACCCCCCCGAAGCGTTGAGTCTGATCATGTGCCGGGACGAACAGGCCGAAGAAATGGTCAAAGATCCGCGTATTGCCTTCCTGTCGTTCACGGGCAGCTCCGAGGTAGGTTGGTACCTGAAGGGTGTATGCGGGCGCAAGCGCGTCGGCCTGGAACTGGGCGGCAACGCGGCTGCGATCATCCACGAAGATGCCAACGTTGACTACGCGGTGCGCCGGATTGGTGTGGGCGGCTTTACCAATGCCGGGCAAAACTGCATCTCGGTGCAGCGTGTGCTGATCCATCGCCCAATTTATGATTCTACACTGGAAAAGCTGCTGGCGCGCGTGCGGGAGATCAAAACCGGAGACCCGCGCGAGGATGGAATCGAAGTTGGCCCTATGATCAACCAGCAAGGCGCAGACAAGGCGATGAGCATCATTCAGGATGCGGTTGATAAGGGCGCAGACCTGCTGATCGGTGGCGAGCGAGATGGCCTGATGATTCAACCGACTGTGCTGGCCAACACCACTCCGGGCATGCGCATCCGCTGCGAAGAAGTGTTTGGCCCGGTGATCACGGTGGATGCTTACGACGACTTCGACGAGGGGCTCCGCATTGCCAACGAAACCGATTATGGCCTGCAATCTGGTATCTTCACCCAAAACCTGAACCGCATTATGCGCGCCTTTGACGAAATCGAGGTCGGCGGGTTGCAGATCAACGATGTGTCAACCTTCCGTGTTGACCAGATGCCCTATGGTGGCGTCAAGGGATCGGGCGTGGGGCGCGAAGGCCCACGTTACGTGATCGAAGAGATGACCGAAATGAAGCTGATGGTGCTTAACCTGGCGGGTGGCCAGGAATAGCGCCCTGATATCATAAGCTCGCACCTTCGGCCAACCGAAGGTATCTCTTTCTCCTTGAATTAATTTTTTCAGGGGAAAAATGAATAAGGAGGCTGGTAATGAAGTTTTTCCTGGATAGTGCACATGTGCATGAAATCGAACATGCGCTGACGATGTGGCATTTTGACGGTGTGACGACCAACCCCCGGCACGTACAGGTGTCAGGTAAGCCGTTTATGACCGCCATCAAGGAGATTGCGGCGCTGTTTAGCGGAACGGACAAAAGCGTGTCCGTCGAGGTCAACCCGTATCACGACGAAGCCGATGCAATGGTGACAGAAGGCTTGAAGCTGGCCGCGCTCTCGCCCAATTTTGTGATCAAACTGCCCGCGACCGAAGCCGGCTTTAAGGCGGTGGCACTGCTCAAGGAACAGGGCGTCCGCGCCAACCTGACGTTGTGCTTCTCGGCGATGCAAGCGCTGCAAGCGATGCGCATGGGTGCGTATTTTGTGTCGCCCTTCATCGGCTGGAAGGAATCCAACGCCGAAGAAATCCGGACTATGGTCGAGGAGATCGTGGCCATCCGCGATAACTTCGGGTTCGAAACAGAAGTGTTGGTGGCCGCCGTTCGCAACGGGCGTCAGATTGCCGATGCGGCTGTCGCCGGGGCCGATATTGTGACCGCCGGTTTTGCTGTGTATAAGGATGCGTTTGATCACCCCTATACCGACGTTGGTTTGGGAAAGTTTCAGAGCTTTTGGGATCAAACGGCTTACGAATAGCGTGATGGAGAAGTAAGTATGGAAAATACACCACCCAAAATCGTCATCATTGGGGCCGGGAGTGCGATTTTCGGCCTTGGGGCGATGGCGACCCTGATCCGGTCCGAACGGCTGCGCGGCAGCGAGTTGTGCCTGGTGGACATTGATGAACCGGCGTTGGCAACGATGACGGCCCTGGCGGAAAAGATGAATGATGCCTGGGATGCCAACATGACCATTCGCAGTTCAACGGAGCGCCGCGAGCTGCTGCCGGGCGCTGATTTCGTCGTGGTTTCGGTGCAGGTTGGCCCACGCGAAACAGTGTGGGAAATGGACTGGCAGATTCCGCTGCGCTATGGCATTCGTCAGCCGTATGCCGAAAACGGCGGCCCTGGCTCGTTCGCACACACCGCGCGCAATCTGCCATTGATCCTGGCCATTGCGCACGATATGGAAGACCTGTGCCCGGATGCATGGTACATCAACCTCGTCAACCCGCTGATTCGTATGACGCTAGGCGTGCACCGGTATACCAACATCAAAGTACTGGGGCTGTGCCACCAACTGCTGTGGGGCTATGCGATGGCGGCGGCAGTGCTGGCGGATCGGTGGGATCTGCACATCCCGGACAATTTCCACGTCCACACCGATGCCGACAACCTGCCCAACTTCATCCCGGTCGCCCGCGCTGCTCTGGAGAACATTGACATCAAGGCGGCGGGCATTAACCATTTCTCGTGGATTTACGACATCCGCGACAAACAAACCGGCGAAGACCTGTATCCGCTGCTGCGCGAGCGATGGTTGAATGGCTATCGCAAATCGTTCGAGCCGCTGACGCGCGAGATGTTCGAGGTTTTCGGCATGATGCCCACCCCCGGCGACAGCCATCTGTGCGAGTTCCTGCCGTTTGTGGTCGATCCCACGACCAAGCCCTGGGAGAAATATGATCTCAAGCTGCAGAGCTGGGAAGGCAATCGCCGGCGGCGCGCCCAACGTGGAGTACTGGCGGCGGCGATCCTGTCTGGCGAAACCCACGTCAACGAACTGCGCAATGTATGGCAGTTCAACATTCTCGAAGAGCCAGTGGCGCAGATCATCGAAGCCATCACCTACAACGATAACTACTACAGCGAGCAGTTGAACATTCCCAACAATGGCGGTCTGATTCCCAACCTGCCCGAAGACGCCATCGTCGAGGTGGCGGGCGTGATCTCTGCGATGGGCATTCAAGGGCTGGCGTTTCCGCCGCTGCCGGAAGGCATCGCCGAGTTGTGCCGCCGCGAACTGCAGCTCAGTTCGTTAATGGTCGATGCGGCAGTCACCGGCGACCGCAGCCTGGCGTTGCAGTGCCTGATGCTCGACCCAATGGTGGACGACATCGACACGGCGCGCGCTATCCTGAAGGACTTTTTGGTCGAATTCGCAGAATACCTGCCGCAGTTCGTTGAATAGCGCGTTTTGGTGCGATGTGCTGGCAGCCAACCATTCTCTTGTAGGGGTAGAGCTTGCTCTACCCTGCTGAAAAATCAACCAACAACAGGAGTTCTACACCATGAAAAAAGTATTCGTCGTTGAGAAAGCAGATAACGTCGGCACTGCCGTCGGTGAGCCGATTCAGACCGGTGAAACCGTCGGCACCGAGGGCCGCACTACGGATGTGACCGTCGTCGCCCACGCCGACATCGCCTATGGACACAAGATCGCGTTAGTGGACATTCCGAAAGGCGAGCAGGTAATGAAATACGCGCTCAGCATCGGTACGGCCTCGCAGGATATCAAGGCCGGGGACCACGTTCATATTCACAACGTAGACAGCAATCGCGGGCGCGGCGACCTGGCCGGACAGGAGGGGTAAGACAATGACGGAATTTTTGGGATATGTGCGTCCTAACCGGGCGGTTGGGGTACGCAATCATCTGTTGATCCTGTCGGGCACGGTGTATGCCAACAAGACCTGTGAAAAGGTTGCTAACATGCTGCACGGCGCGGTAGCCATCACGCACCCGCTGGGCCGTTGCCAGGTGCGCCCAGACCTGCGCATGACGCGCCGCTTTGTGTCCAACACCGGCATCAACCCCAACGTGGGCGCGGTGGTCGTGATCGATCACTTCCGCGAAGAGGGCATGACCGCTGACGACATTGCGCACGACATCAGTGAAGCGACCGGTAAGCTGGTGGCGACCGTCAATATTCGCGGCGAAGGTGGCCTGCTCGCGGCGCTGGAACAGGCCATGCGCTACGGGGCTGACTTCGCGCGCCAACTGAGCAACATGCAGCGCGAAGCCGTGCCACTCTCCAACCTCCTGTTCGGCACCGAATGTGGCACCTCGGACACCACCTCCGGGCTGGCCAGCAACCCGGCTACCGGCATTGCCTCCGACATGATCATCGCCGAGGGCGGGCGCACCATCCTGGCCGAATGCACCGAGTGGATGGGCTGCGAAGAGTGGCTGACCAGCCGCGCGGCCACACCCGAAATCGCGGAACAGATCGTGGCCGGAGTTCAGCACATGGAACAGCGCGCGCTGGCCAGCGGTGAGGACATTCGCGGTTCCCAGCCAACCGGCGACAACATGGTTGGTGGCCTGACCACCATCGAAGAGAAGTCGATGGGCGCGGTCAAGAAGGGTGGCAGCGCGCCGGTGGTCGGTTACCTGGACATCGCCGAACGACCCACGACGGACAACCCCGGCCTGTACGTGATGTACGGCCCTGGACATGGCGCGGAGTCGATCAGCAGTATGGCGGCGGCGGGTTGCCAGGTGCTGGTCTTCTCGACGGGCGGCGGGCACACCTCCTCGCACCCGATCATGCCCACCATCAAGGTGACGGGCAACGCGGGGTCCTACGAACTGATGCAGGACACGGTCGAACTGAACGTGAGTGGCGTGCTGCGCGGCGAAATGACGCTTGAAGCTGCCGGGCAGATGGTGTTTGACGAAGTGGTGGCGGTGGCCAGCGGTCGCCTGACGAAGTCCGAAGTGCTCAAGGACGACAACAGCTTCGCCATCCACCGCGTCGGGATCAGCATCTAACCACCATCCTCCGCAGGAAAACGAAAGATCGGCAGGGGAGATCACGCTGTCTCCCCTGCATATGCTGGAAGGTGCTCTTATGGCCGAATTCCATTTACCTTATGGCAAAACCACCGTGTCACTGAGCTTGCCGGACGACCGGCACGTCGAGGTCATCGCGCCGCGCGACGCGGTGGCAGCGCCCGACCTGGACGCGCTGGTGCGGTTGGCGTTGGACAAACCGGCGGGCGAGGTGCGCCTGGAAGACTTTTCGGCGGCGCGTTCGGCGGCGGTCGTCATCAGCGACAAGACGCGCCCCATCCCGCATGGCGCGCTCTATCCCCTGCTGGAACGGTTGGAGAGCATTGGCCTAGCCCCGGACGCGATCACGCTGCTGCTGGCGACCGGCACCCACGCCCCAATGCTGCCGGAGGAATTTGGCAAGGTGCTGCCCGATGACCTGCTCGCGCGCTACCCGGTCATCTCGCACGATTGCGACGATGCCGATCTGCTGGTTGACCTGGGCGTGACGGAACGGGGAACACCGGTGCTGGCCAACCGGCACTTTGTCGAAGCCGATGTGCGCATCGTGGTGGGCAACATCGAGCCGCACCAGTTCATGGGTTTCTCGGGTGGCGTCAAGAGCGCGGCGGTTGGCCTGGCGGGACGCGACACGATCAACCGTAACCACGCGATGCTGCTGTTGGCCGAAGCGCGCATCGGGGCCTACGAAACCAATCCCGCGCGCCAAGACGTGGAGGAAATCGGGCACATGATGGGCGTCCACTTTGCCCTCAACGCGGTCCTCAACCGCCACAAGCAGATCGTGCATGTGGTGGCCGGGGAGCCGCTGGCCGTGATGCAGGCCGGGATTCCCCTGGCGCGCGAGATTTGCGAGGTGCCCGTCAGCGCCCCGTTTGACCTTGTGTTCACGTCACCAGGCGGTCATCCCAAAGACATCAACCTGTACCAGGCGCAGAAGGCGCTGGCCCACGCGGCCCTGGTGACGAAAGATGGTGGTGCGGTGGTGCTGGTAGCAGCCTGTCCGGAGGGTACGGGTAGTGCCAAGTATGAACGCTGGATGACGGGCAAAATGTCCTACCAGCAGGTGCTGGACCGGTTTGCAGCCGAAGAATTCTGCCTGGGGCCGCACAAGGCCTACCAGATCGCGCGAGATGCAGCGCGGGTGTGGACGTTGCTGCTGTCCGAGATGCTCCCGGAGCAGGTGCGCGGTTTGCTGCTGACACCCGTCGCGCGCCTGGACACGGCTATCCAACCGGTGCTGCGGGACCTGCCGCCAGACGCGCGCATCGGTGTTATGCCCGCTGCCAACGCGACGGTGCCGGTCCTGGCCCAGTGATCATTACGAGCGATAGGAACAGTTTATGACAACAGAACAAAAACAAGCCCTGCCCCTGCACCGCGCAGCCCTGCAACTGCTGCCGGGCCTGGCGTTGACCGCCGGGGTCGCCGGGGTAGGGCTGATCTCCAGCGAATGGATCGGGACCGAGTTGCTTGGTTTCGACAAAAGCCCGGTGTCGGGTATCATGATGGCGATCATCTTTGGTTTGCTTATTGGCAATCTGTTCACGCTGCCGGTCTGGTTGCAGCCGGGGATCACGTTCAGCTTGAAGAAGGTGTTGCGTTTGGGCATTATTCTGCTGGGCATTCGCCTTAGCCTGGGCGATGTACTCGAACTGGGCGCAATTGGGATTCCGCTAGTGATCGTGTGTATCGTGGGCACGCTGTGGCTGGTGCAGTGGTTGGGCAAACGGCTGGGGCTGCCCCACCGCATCAATACCCTGATCGCGGTCGGCACCAGCATCTGCGGAGCAACCGCGATTGTGGCGACGGGTCCCGCTATTGACGCTGAGGAGGAGGAACTGACCTACGCGGTGGCCAATATCACCGTATTCGGCATTCTGGCCATGTTCCTCTACCCCTACCTGGCGCATGGCCTTTTCCTGGCCGATCTGCGCAGTGCAGGGTTGTTCCTGGGCACGGCGATTCATGAAACGGCCCAGGTTGCGGGCAGCGGCCTGATCTACGACCAGTTGTACGACGCCGAAGAAACGCTCGATGTAGCCACCGTCACCAAGCTGGTGCGCAACGTTTTGATGGCGATTGTGATCCCGCTGATGGCGACCCGCCACCGGCGGCAGACTGTTACCAATGACACCGAAACTCCCGGAAGCAAGAAACGCATAACGTTCTTGAGCCTGTTCCCGGTGTTCATTCTGGGCTTTTTGCTGCTGGCGGTGGTGCGCACGGTGGGGGACGAAACGCTGAAGCAGGGCGCAGCGTGGGGCCTCTTTGGTGAGTCGGGTTGGGACAGCCTGACGACTGCCACCAAAGAATGGGCAGAGCGATTCCTGGCGGTGGCGATGGCGGGCGTGGGACTGGGCACGTCGTTTAAACAGCTACGGGGTTTGGGTCTCAAGCCGTTTTACGTTGGATTGGCCGCGTCGCTGTCGGTGGGTGTACTGAGTGTGGCGGGGATTGCCCTCCTCAACGTGTTGGGATTGAACTGATAGGTACTGTCTCAAAGCGAAAAACAAGACTCGCTCATTCTTACACAGAGCGAGTCTTGTTTGCAAGGTAGTGGGCAACCTGTGCCCCACTGGCTATTGATGTTGGACTACTCCGGGCGTTCCCGCAGTTCAACCTCGATATTCACCAGGTTGCCATTTCGCCACACGGTCAGCGTGATTTCATCGCCAGGCAATGTCTCGGCCTCCAGGTAAGCGATCAGGTCACTCATCTGCGCCACCGGCGTGTTGTTGACGGCGGTGATGATGTCACCGTCTACTTCCACCCGTCCGAAGGGCGTGCCGACCACGCCACTGGCACCAGAAAGCCCTGCCAACGCGGCTGGTCCCTGGCGCGAAACTGCCGTGACCATCACGCCGCGAAAATCAACCGGCAAGTTCATCGCTTCACGTTGGGCGGGGATCACGGTCATGCCGCTGATGCCCAGCCAGCTATGATCATATTCGCCCGTCTCGATCAGGTACGGCACCACGCGCCGCACAGTGTTGGCTGGGATAGCGAAGCCAACGCCCGATGCGCTGCGGGTGCTGCTCAGGATCGCGGTGTTGACACCAATCACGTTGCCTTCGTTGTCCATTAATGGGCCACCGCTGTTGCCAGGATTGATGGCGGCGTCGGTCTGGATTAATTCGGGAATGCTGAACAGATTGTCGTTGCGCAGGCTGCGATCAATTGCGCTAACGATGCCGGTGGTTAGCGTGAAATCCTGATCAAAGGGGCTACCGATGGCCAGCGTCTGCTGCCCGACGAATACCTCGTCCGAGTCCACGAACGTGACCGGATACAGCGTGGTGGCAGCGGGATCAACCTGAATCACCGCCAGATCGACTTCCGGGTCCGCACCGATGAATTCCGCTTCGAGGATCGTCCCGTCCACGAATGCCACCTGGATATAGGCTGCGTCTTCTACAACGTGACTGTTGGTGACGATATGCCCGTCAGTGTCGATCACAAAACCGCTGCCAGTGCCGCTGGCGCGCGGCGTAACAATCGAGATATTCACTACGGAGCGCGTAGCCTGCTGGTACACATCGGCCAGGCTGAGTTCGGCGCTGCTGGGTTCGTACACTGCGCCAACGGGTAGGGGCTGAATTTCCCGGTTGATGCCCCCCTGGGCTTGAACGCTGATAACACCGATTACGATGGCGACCAACACTACCGCGGGGAGGAAAAGAGTCGTCAATGTGCGTTTGGTCATGATTACACCTCCACTCATTTTGCATGGTAGAGATTTAACACATCGCGCTTGAATCCACCTGCAAATAAGATGAGAAATTGCATAGAATCCCAGTCCTGCGACAATATAATTGACGTTTTCTCTGTCTGTGGAGGCGGAGACGGCTAAATGATATAGAGGAGTTTGTCTCGATGCAGTACACGAATCTTGGACGAACCGGGTTACAGGTGAGTCGTTTGTGCCTGGGTACGATGAACTTTGGCCCGCTGACGCCCGAAGATGACAGCTTTGCCATCATGGATCGGGCGTTGGAGATGGGCATTAACTTCTTCGATACCGCGAACGTCTACGGCTGGAAGAAGGGCGAAGGTGTCACCGAGAAAATCATCGGGCGCTGGCTGGCGCAGGGCGGTGGCCGCCGCGAGAAAGTGGTGCTGGCCACCAAAGTCTATGGCAGTATGGGCGACTGGCCGAACGAGTCGAAGCTGTCGGCGCTGCACATTCGCCGGGCCTGCGAAGAGAGTCTGCGCCGGATGCAGACCGATCACGTCGACCTGTACCAGATGCACCATATTGACCGCTCGACGCCCTGGGAAGAAATCTGGCAGGCGATGGAACAACTCGTGCGTGAGGGCAAAGTGCTGTATGTAGGCAGCAGCAATTTCGCCGGGTGGCATATTGCCGAGGCCAACAGCCTGGCGCAGCAGCGGCATTTTTTGGGGCTGGTCGCGGAGCAAAGTCTGTACAATCTTGCCGCGCGCTCGGTCGAGTTGGAAGTGTTGCCCGCCTGTGAAGGTTTCGGGTTGGGCGTCATTCCCTGGAGTCCGCTGGCGGGTGGTTTGCTGGGGGGTATATTGGCGAAGATCACCGAAGGTCGTCGTGCAGCGGACCACGTTCAGAAGCGGGTTGACGAGCTGCGGCCCCAGTTGGAACGCTACGAAGCTTTCTGCCAGGACTTAGGCGAGAAACCCGCTGATGTCGCGCTGGCCTGGCTGCTGCACCAGCCGGCAGTCACCGCGCCGATCATTGGGCCGCGCACGATGGAACAGCTCGACGGCAGCGCACGCGCGCTCGAAATCGAGCTGTCGGAGGACAGCCTGGCGACGTTGGACGACATCTGGCCAGGTCCGGGTGGCGCTGCGCCCGAAGCCTATGCATGGTAGGCGGGACAGACGATGACGCTGTCACATGACGACGTGGTGCAGATTATCTCCGAGGTTGAACACCCGGAGATCGCGTGCGGGTTGGTCGAGTTGGGCATGGTGCACCAGATCGAGTTTAAGCCCGATGCAGGCGAAGTGACTCTCGTGTTGGCCACGCCGGTGATGAACATCCCGCAGCAAGTGCGCGATTATATGATCGCCAGCCTGTACCACGCGCTCCAGGCGCACGACATCGAACTAACACAGGTAGGGCTGGCGGTGATGAGCGAGAGCCAGCGTCAGCAGTTCTTTGCCCAGGCGCGTGCCAACTGGCGTGATGGAGACGGGGGCTGCGTTCAGCCGTAAAGTGCTTTTTCTTCGGACGATTCGGCGGAGGAATCGCCATCCAGTGATTCTTCCGCTTTGGTTGCTTTGGCGAGCCGGCGTTCTTCGCGGATCATCTCAAAGGCCAGCAGCAGCACACCGACGACAATACTGCTGTCGGCAATGTTAAACACCGGCCATTCGGCCAGCGGCCAGAACTCAACGTCCAGGAAATCGACCACGTAGCCCAACCGAACACGATCGATCATGTTGTTGCCGATTGCGCCGCCCAACTGCAAACCCAGCGCCAGCCGGATGAGCCAGTTGCCGGGTGGGAGCTGGCTGTAATACACCACGATGATGCCGGTGACGACCAGCGCGATTCCCAGGAACACAAACCCGCTGTCGGGAAACATGCCGAAAGCGGCCCCGGTATTGTGGACGTGGGTGAACTGGATGACGGGTTCCAGGAACTTGATCGGCGCCCACGATTCACGGTGATCGAGGCGGTGGATGATGTAGAGTTTGCTCAACTGGTCGGAGATGATGATCAACGCAGCCGTGCCGAACAGCAGCCACCAGTGGCGGCGGGGTGCGGTGTTGGTCGATGATGTATTTTGTGTTGTGTCCACGCTTATATCCCGGCTTGATAGTCACGAACTTCGGCGCAGCGCAAGCAGTGCGGGGTGTAGGGGATGGCTTCCAGGCGGGCCAGGTCAATCTCGCGTCCGCAGTTTTCACAGATGCCGTAGGTGCCCTGCTCATACCGGCTCAGTGCGTCTTCGATCTGAAGCAGGCGGGTTTTGACCGCGCGTAACGTGGTGGCCGACACCGTCTGGTCATACACCAGCGTCGCGTCGTCGGCCTGGTGATTGGTGTAGCCCGTGCCGGTGATGTCGAGCGCGTGGGCCGTTTCCAATTGCGCATGTTTATTCTGGTACGTGTTGCGCAGCTCTAGCAATACACGATGCAGTTGTTCTTTGGTTGTGGTCATGGTGGAAGCCTCTGGTTACAACACCCTCGTTGGTTCTAGTGGTCGATTAGGCCGTGTTGACATTAGTTCACCATTCTCAGGCGAAAATGTCAACACTACCTGGTTCAAACAGCAACAACGGAGGGCGAGTACACTCGTACCCGCCCTGCAACATCCCCAAGTCGTTACACTTGCAGCACGCTAATCGTGACGGTTTCGTCGTCGAACTCAAACGTGCCGCTGTGCGCACCATTGGCCGGCGCATCCTCGGTCAGTGTGTTGGCCAGCGTTTCGGCCTGGATGTAATCCGCAAACGACGCAATCGCGGCTTTGAGATTGTCACTCGCCTGGTAGGTGACCGTGATGTGATCGCTGATGTCGAAGTCCGCTTCTTTGCGCAGCGTCTGCACGCGGCGCACGAATTCACGCGCCAGCCCCTCTTGTTCCAGTTCGAGCGTTAGCGCGGTGGCCAGCGCGGCCACGTAGCCGTAGTCTTCGGCGACGGCATAGCCCTCTGCCGACGACTGCACCACTTCGCACTGCTCCGGCGTGACCTCGTAAACCTGGCCATCCACCTCGACGGTGATGTTTTCCCCGGCCAGCAGCGTTTTGGCCCAGTGCTCCACGTCTGCCAGGTCACCTTCGCGCAGCGCTTTTTGCACCTTCGGGAAGTCGCCCTTTAGCGCGCGGCCCAGCACCTGTGGCAGTGGATTCAGGCTGTAGGAAACCATCTCATCGGCGGAATTGACCACCGACACGGCTTTGACATTGAGTTCTTCTGCGATGGTATCGGCCAGTGCGTGAACCACGTCCTGTTCGGCGGGATAGCGCACTACGAAGACGGCTTCGGCCAACGGCTGCCGGACCTTCAGACTGGCGCTGTTGCGCGCCGCATGACCCA
>JAADYV010000485.1 GCA_010092855.1 Chloroflexota bacterium
AAAAAAACGGAACGCATACAGACTCGCTGCGTCCCGCATGGAGAAGTTGGGAAATACGGTTGTTTACGCGGCGTTGGGATCGCCCTGGTAAATGCCAAAGACGGTGCCCTCAACGTCTTTGCAATACGCAATCCAGCCCATCTGGGGGATCGCCACTTTGTCGGAAACGACGTTACCGCCATTGGCCTTGACTTTGGCGACGAAGCCATCGATGTCATCCACCTCGATAGTGTTGATGGTCTGGTGCGGCAGTGGGCCTTCGGGCGTGAACAGCCCGCCGTTGATGCCCTGGACATCGTCGGGACCGGTGCGAACGTTCCAGTAGTCAATCGGACCGTCCCATTTGCTAATTTCCCAGTCGAAAACCGCACGGTAAAATGCGGCCACTTTTTCGGGGTCCTTTGCGGGAATCTCAAAATGCGAAATGCGCGACATGAGTGTTGGCCTCCTTGTTAGTTGAGATTGTTCAGTGTCACGAACGGGTTTCCCGGTTGACTGGGCTAACCAAACAAGTGGCTGGGCCCATTCTATTGGGATGCCTATATTATAGACCGGATGTTCGAGTGATGCAAACATTTGTTCTGTTTGGGGGGGAATGCTGGTTCGCCCGGCATAACAAAACACCCTGGTCCAGAAACCAGGGTGTGTGCAAGGAAAACGTTTCTGCCCGGCGCGTGGCGCGAATGTGCCGGGTGAAAACCGGGTGGCGGGCGGTGCTAGCCCGCGATGAATGTGGCGGCGGCCAGGGTCAGCGCGCCGCAGGCAAATACCGTGATAACGCTCAACGTCAATACAATGATCGCGGTTTCTCGTTTCATCATACCTGACCCGTAATATGATAACCCGTCAATAAAAATCTTAGCAGAAGCATGACGAATAATCAAGCACGACCACCCTTCGCCAGCCTGACCACCGCGCCTTTGACTCGCCTGAACGGTCGCTCGTATACTGAAGCTTACAACATTCTATAGCTTTTTTTCAGGGAGGAAGACCATGGCTCGCACGCCTGGGATTGATGTGTCGTACTGGCAGGGAGCGATTGATTGGGCACAGGTCGCTGCTGCTGGATGGAAATATGCGTTTATTCGCGCCACGATGGGCACCCGTCCCACCGATGTCGACGAAAACTTTTACGCCAACTGGGACGGGGCACGTTCTGCCGGGCTGCTGGTGTCACCCTATTTGCTGGTCAAGCCGGACCTGTCCGGTGCGGCGCAAGCCGAACGCTTGATGATCACGATGGGCGAGCGGAAATCGGACCTGCCTATCGCGTTGGATGTCGAGCTGACGGAGGACCAGCTCCCAGACGTGGTCAGCGCCGTGCTCCAGGACATTATCGCCTACATCACGACGCACGAAGGCCGCGCGCCGGTCATCTACACTCGCAAGAGTTTCTGGGACCCGAACGTGCTGGCGGGGGCACAGTGGGCCGCGTGTGACCTGTGGGTCGCGCACTACGGGGTCGAGTCGCCTGCCATCCCGCGCGATTGGACAGCGTGGAAGTTCTGGCAGTGGTCGTCCACCGAACAGGTACCCGGCGTGGGATCCGCCAACTGCGATGCCAACTGGTTCGACGGCAGCTACGAAGATCTGCTGGCCTATGCGCGCCGCGAATCCGCTCCACTGCCGCTGCCCGTGCGCGAGGTGGAGATCAACCTGAAGGCGCGTGTGCTGGTGACGGAACTGCGCGTGCGCAGCGGTCCCGGCCTGGACCATCCCCAGGTGGACAGCCTGCACGCGGACGACGTGGTGAACATCACCGACATCAACGGCAGCGACGTGTGGGTCGAGGTTGCGCCGGGTAAGTGGGCGGCGTTTATCTTCCAGGGCCAGAAGATGATGCGGCTGGAATGATGCCCGGACACCAGGGACACTCGGCGGGTTTGTCAGACGCACCGGTGCCCCTGGGTTGTTACACCCGCCGGTCAACCCGTGCTGAGATACGCCAACACCTCTTGAATCAGGCCCCAGCCGAGCAGGAAGCCGCCCACCGGCACGAAGATCATGCCTGCGCCCCACAGGCCGGTCAGCGTGCCCAGCACAAAATAGACCACGAACAGCAGCACCCCGATGATCACCAGGCGGTGGCGCTGCCAGCGTTCGCGTTGTTTGAGCCGGGTCAAGCGCGTGAGACTGTCCGCCAGCGCCTGGTCGCTGTTCTGCGCTTCCGGGTCACGCACATAGCCGTCTTCTTCCGGAGGTGGTACCTCTTTGCCAATAAACCGATCCATCGTTATTCTCCTGCGTTTTAGCGAACAGCGTCTCAGCTATCAGCAAAAGCACTGGGTCTGTAGTGACTCGCAGCCGTCGGTGGAAAACAACTCCAACAGCATCGTTACCGGATCGGAAGTGTCACCACGGTAGAGCCGCTGCCACTCGGCCCATTGATAATGATCCCCAGGCTGTAGTTCCCGGCCAACCACTGGCAGCTTGGGTTACCGGTAAAGGGTACGAGGTCCATTTTGTAGAGGCCGCTGCCTGCCTCTGCAACACTGGCAATTTCCACGTTGCAGCCACCCAGCGCCACATAGCCGGTCATTACATCGAAGCTGCTTGGGGCCAGGCCATAGACCACGCCGAACTCGTTGTTGACTGAGATAAACAGGCTGGCAACATCGGTGTTGCCGGGGCGAGCGGTGCGCTGGTTGGCGACGGCGCGAATATCGTACAGGCTGCCGCCGCCTGCTTCGCTTTCCGGCGCAGCCATCAGTGCGGTCACCACCGCGACCAGGATCAGCGTAACGATGCTGGCGACAAGCGCGATTTGTTTGAACATAACATATTCTCCTTATTGTATTCCGAAAACTATAGGTTCATTAAACGCAAAAAACCCGCCGGGCGCGAGTCGGCGGGTTGCGAAGATGCAAACCAGGGACGGAACGAGGTGCTTAATTCTCCGCGTCGTCGGGCACCGGCGAATCGATGGCGGTGCTGATGGTGGGTTCTGGCTTGGGTTCGGGCATGGGCGCGTGGACCAGTTCCGGATCTGCCGCCCGTTCCAGGAACAAGGTGCGCGTGGGGAAGGCCACATCGACGCCGTGCTGCTCCAGGATAGTCATGATCCGCAGGTTGATGTCCTGCTTGGCGGCCTGGAAGTCGCCCCATCCGGTCGTGGTCATGAAGCAAATGATCATGATGTCCAGCGAGCTTTCGTTGAACTCCACGAACTGCACGATCACCGAGTCGGTCTGGACGAGGTGGTGGTCGTGCAGCATCTCGCGGATGGCCTGCACCACCGACAGCACCTGGTCGGGCGAACTGCTGTACTCGATGCCCAGCGTCATGTTCAGGCGGCGTTTGGCCAGGCGCGACCAGTTGGTGATATTGGCGTTCATGATCGTCTTGTTGGGCACAAAGATCAGCGACTGGTCCAACGCCCGGATGCGCGTACTGCGAAAACCGATTTCTTCCACGATGCCGGAGGTTTCGCCATTAACGATGATATATTCGTCGTGGACGTAGGGCGCATCGGCCAAGATAACGAAATACCCAAACAGGTTAGCTAGCGCATCCTGAGCGGCTAGCGCAACCGCCAACCCGCCCAGACCCAACCCGGCCACCAGCCCATCGACATCGTAGCCCCATTCTTCCATCACCACGGAGATGGCGAAGACGACGATGATGGCCTTGAGCACCTGGCGCGTGATCTGGGCCAGTCGTTCTTCGAACAACGTGCGCACCAGGCTGTCGTCATCGGCGGCGGTGCGCCCCAGTCGCCAGAAAACTTCTACGATGAGATCAACTAGCCGGTATGCGCCCCAGAAGATAGCCACCGCGATCAATGACGCCATTAGCCGGTCGATAAAGTTGTCGATCTGCACCGGCAGTTCCAGCGCGATCAGCACCAGCCAGCCGCCCAAAAGGGTCACCAGGAAGCGCAGCGGTGGTGTGGCAACTTCCAGCAGCCGGTTATCGAACTCGGTTTTGGTGCGTTTGACAAAGGTGTTGAGTATCCAGGGCGTGAGCAAGCTGATCAGCCGCCGCGCCAGCCAGGTAACCAGCACGATCAGGACAATGGTCAGCACCTGGGTGGCGATATCGCCGCTGCCTTCGCCCAGATTGTCTTCGAAGAAATCGTACAGCGTATCGTACATGGCGTAGTTTCTCCCTCTGGCACGCCTAAGGTGTTGGAGTATGGGTTATCACCGTGCAGCGGGTAAGGCAGCCAGCACGAGTCGCGCACAGCAGCCTACTTCAGTCCGGTGACGAGGTAGGTCACGATGGGCTCGTCACGCCCCCGCACAGCGCGCGGCTTCATCTTCTTGACGCGCACGGCATCGGCCACCAGTTGGTACGTGTCTTCGCTGACCGTGACCTCGCTGTGGTCGCTGAGGCTTTGCAGGCGCTGGGCCAGGTTGACGGTGTCACCCAGCGCGGTGAAGTCCATGATTTCCGCCGTGCCAACATTGCCCACAATCGCCATGCCGCTGTTGATGCCGAAGTTGACCTCCAGCCGGTAGAGCGGCTCGAACTGCTGGTGGAACTCTTGCAACGCTTCGTGCACCGATAGCGCCGTGCGGATCGCGCGCAGGGCATGGTCAGGTTGGGGCAGCGGCGTGTTGTACAGCGCCATGATGCCGTCGCCCATGAACTTGTCGATTGTGCCGCCGTTGGCCTTGATGTGCTCGACCAGCAGCGCGTGATAGCGGTTGACGATCTCCAGCATGGGACCGGGGGCCGTAACCGCCGCCGCATCGGAAAACCCTTCCAGATCGGCGAACATAACGGTCACCATCGTCTCGGCTCCACCCAACTCGACCAGGGTGGGGTCTTCTAGCAGGCGCACGACGATCTCCGGGGCGACAAAGCGCTCGAAGGTGCGGCGGAGGACTTCGCGCTGCTCGCGCAGGGAGTCGGTTTCTTCTTTGGCGCGCAGCCGAGCCTGGATACGCGCCATCAGCTCGCGGGGGTGAAAGGGCTTGGGCAGGTAATCGTCGGCACCCAGCCCCAACCCCGTCACCCGCGAATCGACATCGGGCTGGGCGGTGAGCATGATGACGGGGACTTTGGCGGTTGCCGGGTTGGTCTTAATCGCTTCGCAGACCTGGAATCCATCCATTTCGGGCATGTTGACATCGAGAATGACCAGGTCGGGCAGGTCTTCGTCGATTTTTTCCAGCGCGACCTTGCCGTTTTCGGCCAGGACCGCACTGTGGCCCAGGCTGATCAGGATATCGCGGACCAGTTGGCGGCTGTCGTGGTTGTCTTCGGCAACGAGCACTTTCATATCTGTGCTACTTTCATACTAGTGCTACTTTCATGCTGGTGCCCAATCCCCCCTTGATGGGTGCGGCGCGGCTAGCCCAGGAAGTGCATCAACTTGCTGGCCAGTTCGCGCAAATCAATTGGCTTCGAGATATAGTCATCACAGCCTGCTTTGAGCGCTTTTTCCCGGTCGCCGACCATCGCATGGGCGGTCAGCGCGATGATGGGAATGTGGGCCAGGCTGTCGTTGGCTTTGATTTCTTTGGTCGCCGTCCAGCCATCGACTTTGGGCAGCGACAGGTCCATCAAGATCAGGTCCGGGATTTCGGCGCGGGCCATCGTCAAGCCCATCTCACCATCCTCGGCGACCAGAACTTCGTAATCCAGTGATGACAGGACATCCGTGATCAAGATTCGGTTGTCGGGATTATCTTCTACCACCAGAATCCGTTTCGTCATGGCGTGTTGCGCGCGCAGGCGCATCTCTCCTTTCCGGTTCCCAATATCCATAATCTTATCCTATTGTGTGTTAATGTGCATGTTGTAGTGGCGCGTTTCCCCAGAGGATGGGGGAATTCATGAAAGCACATGCAGCAGCGTTGCTCCCATTGTATACATTTGTCGTGACCATAGCGTGACTTTGGTCGCGGCGTGGGGCAAGCGTCAGGCAAGGGCATGGTGGGCGTATGGTGCGCGTATGCGGCGCGTATGCGGCGCGTATGGCAGCCCGCAGGCGACAAACACACCGGCGTTTTCAAGTGCGGTTGGCGGCCATCCACTGCACGGCAAAATCCACCAGCGCGCGCTGGCGAAACAGCAGCGCCTCGCCCTGTGCGACCCGGCCCGGTGTGATGCCGTGTTCCGCATTGAAGGCCGCCCCGATGGCCTCGAAGTCTTCATCGTCGATATCCACATCCGGGAAGCTGACCCACTGCCGCACGCCGTCCACCAATACCGGCGCGCCGTTGGTCATGGGCTGTTTGCCCGGCCACTCGGCGCGATATTCGGCCAGGTGCAGCGAGGTGTTGTTGGCGTGCCCCACGCCCAGCAGCAGCACCCACCCGTCGAGGTCGTACAGGCGGGCCAGCGGCGAGCTGTCGCCCAGGCTGTGGGCCAGGTCGTGATTGGCGGTCAGCGTTCCGGCGTGGGGGCCGCGCGCCGCGAA
This sequence comes from Chloroflexota bacterium, assembly GCA_010092855.1. Taxonomy (GTDB): domain Bacteria; phylum Chloroflexota; class Anaerolineae; order Aggregatilineales; family Aggregatilineaceae; genus TC-15. Next base: position 6,371 of record JAADYV010000485.1, read on the forward strand.
CGATACCTGCGGGTGATCGCTGCGCAGGACGCCGTTCCCGCGCCGGAATGTTTCAGCGATGGCGCCCATGCTGCGCGTCGGCGTCAGGACCGGGTCGAAGGCGGGCAACGTGTCACGAATCGGCGCCCACCAGTCGCGCGGGACGGGGGGATTTTCCCATGCTGCCGGGTCGGAGAGGTCGGCGGAGTGCGTGGGCATCATCAGTGTGCCCTCCGGACCGAGCACGTCCTGCAAGGCCAGGATCACGGCCACCGGGCCGCCCGCGATCCAGCCGAGCGCGCTCAGCGACGAGTGCACCAGCAGCGTTTGGCCCGGCTGCACGCCCAACGCACGAAAATCCGCCGCCAGGGTGGCAACTGTCGCCGGGGTGGGTGTGCGCTGGATGGCGCGCGCTTCCCCGGATTGGGCGCGTTGCAGCAGCGGCAGCAGACCGTCGGGATACGTCGGCAGGGCATTCGGCTGGTATAACTCGTCCAACATGACCCACCTGGCCGTGAAGGGCAGGTCAACATCCACCTCGTACCCGGTGATGGTTTCCTGCTCATACAGCGCCGCGTCCATAAAGCGCGCGTCGTACACCTGCACGATCTCGTGTCCATGCTGCCCATTGAAGAAAAAGCGGTTTTCCAGCGTGCCCAGCAGCCGCAGGTCGGTGATTTCGGCGTTGATCTCCTCGCGGATTTCGCGCACCAGGGCCTCGCGACTGTGCTCGCCGAACTCGATCCCGCCGCCCAGTGGACGGTAAAAGGGCCGGTTGTGGACCGGGTCGGTGGAAATCTGGACCAGAATGCGTCCCTCGTGTCGGAAAATGCACTGCACCGACGGGCGAATAGATGGTTTGCTGGTCATGGTGGCTCCTTTGTGTGCAAATCACAAACCCGTCCCTATGCTAGCAGGCTCGGCGCGCTTTGGGGAGCGCCAGTTTTTGGGGGAAAAAGGATGCCGAACTGATTGACAGCCTCGAACAGGCGTGCTAAAATACGAACAAATATTCGACTGCTTCATCTGCACACCAGGAAGACCAGCATGACCCAGGCATCACTGCCCCTCGCCGCGGCCCGCACCGCTGCCCTACACGTCCAGGGACTGACCACGCCGCCCGGCGCTGAACCGGCTCCCACGCTGGACACCATCTACGACACTGTCGCGCGTATCGGCTGTGTGCAGATCGATACGCTGCACATGGTCCACCGCAGCCACTACCTGACGCTGTGGAGTCGCCTGGGGCAGTACGACATCGCCGACTTCGACCGCCTGATCTACGACCCCGACCACCGCCGCCTGTACGAATACTGGATGCACGCCGCCTCGATTATCCCGCTGGCCAATTATCGCTACCAGGAACCCACCCGGCAGCACCTCCGCGATTCCGGTGGCTGGTGGCCGGACTGGATCAAACAGCCGGAAAACCAGGAACTGGTCGCGGCGGTGCTGGCGCGCATCCAGGAGGAAGGTGGACTGCGCTCGGCGGATTTCAAGACGGACAAAGCGCAGCGTGGCAGTTGGTGGAACTGGAAGCCGGCCAAACGCGCCCTCGAATACCTCTATAATGCGGGGGATGTGATGGTCAGCAATCGTGTAAACTTTCAGAGAGTGTACGACGTTAAGGAACGTGTGCTGCCGGATTGGGTGGACACAGACGGCGCATCTGCCAAAGAAAGCCACCGCTGGCACTGCACAGAATCGGCGCGGGCGCTGGGTTTGGCCGGTGCGCGCGCCATCGCGGATTACATGCACACCAAGATCGGCACGGTGCGTCCCATTGTGGAGGGATTGGTTGAGGAAGGGGTGCTGGTCCCGGTGGAAAGCGAGGTACACGGCGGCGAAACAGCTACGTTGTTCGCGCACCGCGACAACTTGCCGCTGCTGGAACAGGCCGCCGACGGCGCGATCCAGGCGTTGCGCACGACGTTCCTCAACCCGTTCGACAACCTGGTGTGGGCCAAAGACCGGGTCGAGCAACTGTGGGGCTTCCGGCAGACGCTGGAAGCGTACAAACCGGCCAAAGACCGCATCTGGGGCTACTACTGCCTGCCGATCTTGTGGCGGGATGGACTGGTCGGGCGCTTTGATCCCAAGCTGGAGCGCAAAACGGGCACGCTGCGGCTCAAGGCATTGTATCTCGATGTGACGCCGGAGGACGCGCTGCTGGCCGATATCGCCGCCGCGATGCGGGATTTTTTGGCGTGGCATGATGCACACGATCTCGTAATCGAACGCAGCGAACCAACGGATGTTGGCGAGAAATTACTGGCTGTGTTATAAGGGTTTGGGTTCTTTGCATTCTTATTAGCGAGAGTCATAAGGAGTGGGTCGCAGTGGAGGATATGGTTCTTTCACCCCGTTTGGCCGGGCGTCTGGATGAAATTGCCCGGCAGGAAAATCGCACCCCGGAAGAAGTGTTGGAATCGATGTTGGGGCAGTACCAGCCAGCGCTGCCAGTGTCACGGGCGCAGCCGGACGCCGGGCGGGGGTTCAGCGTCCAGCGTGCCAAGCAGCAGGTCTACGCCCGTGCCCGCGCGTATTGGGCCGAAGTTGGCGATGCGGAACGGCTCAAGCTCACCGATGACCAACTGGACCGCCGCTTCTGGTTCTTCGATGAAGATGGCGTGCCGCGCCTCAAGACCGATTCGGTGACACTCCCCACGCCTAAAGGCGGGGGCTTCTGACGGACGCTTGCCCTTGCCCGCTCCACGAAGGGGCGGGTAGCGGGGCTACGTTATCCGGCACGGATGTGTCCCATCCGGCTCGACGCAAAATGTTCAA
>JAADYV010000486.1 GCA_010092855.1 Chloroflexota bacterium
GGGAACGCTGGTGGTGCTGACCGGTAATCAAACTAGCGAAATCCAGCGGGTTCATGTCTATGACTTGATTAACGACACGACCCTCGTGAATAACTTCACTCTGCCATTCGAGAATTTGGGGTTCGTGGCGCTTAGCCTGAACCCAGATGCGACGTTGGCTGTCGCGGCTCAACACGCCTGTGGTGATACCGTATGGCCCTCCGCCGTCATCCTCGATGTGGCAACCGGCACCGTACTCACAGAATTCAGGGGCGGTGCAGCGCCGCTGACTTTCTCGCCGGACGGTACACACCTGGTTCTATCTCACTGCGCAGCAGCGGGCGTCTACGCCGTGCCGGAGTAGGCGATAGCTTCGTCTGTGAGGGCGTGCGGAAGTTGCGCGTGCGCCCCGCTTGATCTGGTTTCGCAAACGATGTATACTTTGGTTGGACGTCCATCCAAAAAAGAGGAATCATGGTAGCTGATGAAAAGGCGCAGCGCATCCTGGATGCGGCGCGCACCATCCTGGCGCAGCAGGGCTACATGGCCATGACGGTCAGCCAGGTCGCGGAGACGGCTGGCGTCAGCCGGGGCCTGCTGCACTACTACTTCAAGAACAAAGAGGACTTGCTGGCCCGCGTCATCCGCTCCAGCCTGGAGAAAACGGTCGAACTGGTGCAGCTTATGTTCGCGCAGAGCGCTACTGCGGACGAAATCGCCACCGGTCTGACCGGGGCATTGCGCTATCTCGACCAGGTCGCGCCGGACGTGTTCAACCTGCTATTCGAAGGCTGGGCTGTCGCGCGCCAAAGCGAACTCGTCGCGGCAGAGATGGCCGAGTTGTTCCGCCAGTTCCATGCCGCAATGTTATCCGCGCTGGAAGAGGCCGCCGCGCGTGGTGTGATCGCGCCCACCGTGCCGCTGGACGGGTTGGCGGTGCTGCTCTCCGGCCTGATGGACGGGCTGGCGCTGCAAGTGATCACCACGCCGGAACTGGTCGAGAACGACGCGGTCTGGCATACCACTCAACAGGCGGTGCTGGGGCTGCTGGGTGGATGACCCCGGTCGCCTATCCCACTTTTTTTCCATAGATTTGGTTGGACGACCAACCAAAAAGGAGGAAACACGATGAATAGCCAGTATATCACCCTGTCCGATGGTTTGCGTTTACATTATCTGGTCGCCGGAGACGAGGCCGCGCCGCCGCTGGTGCTGCTGCACGGCTATCCCATGTCGTGCCAGTTGTGGCGGCACTGCATCCCCCCGCTGGCCGAACACTACCGCGTCTACGTGCCGGACCTGCCCGGTCATGGCCGGTCCAGCAAGCCGCTGACGGTTGACTACGATCTCGACTTTTACGACCACGTGCTGACCGATTTGTTCGACGCGCTGGGTCTGGACCGATTCCGGCTGGTCGCGCACGACCTCGGCGTGACGGCGACGCTTGCCTTCGCCACCCGGCACCAGGACCGCCTGGAGCAGTTAGTGCTGATGGACTCCGCGCCCTATGCCGACTGGCCAGCGGCTAACGTGCGCGCGGTCCGGATGGCGGCCCATCCCGTCACGTCCCGTGCGCTGCTGCCTGCGCCGGTCTTCCGCCGCACCCTGCAAAACGTGGGTTTCTACAACAACGACGTCTTCACGCCCGCCATCTCCGAAATGTACCGCGCCCACTGGACGCTCGACCGCGCCAGCCGCCGCGCCTTCCGCCACGTCATCGCCCCGCCCCCGGAGCAGGTCGCCGTGCCGGTAGAGCGGTTGCGTGCGCTCAACGTTCCGACGCTGGTGCTGTGGGCAGAAAAGGACCGCATTCTGGGCGTGGATATTGCCCGCCGCCTGCACGCTGATCTGCCCCAGTCCACGCTGGTGACCGTGCCGGACTGTGGCCACTTTGTGCCGGAAGAAAAACCCGCCACCGTCACCCAGCACCTGCAGGCGTTTTTGAACGGGCGCTGAGCTGGACGAAACGCGGGAGCGCGCGGGTGAGGTCGAGCACGGGGCCGCCAGGTCCCGGGTTCGGGTGAGGTCGCGCGCGTAAATACCACCGCGTAAGAATCGCGCAAGAACAACGCAAGAACAGCACAAGATCGCCGCGCCGCGCCTGGGTCGCATGTTACAATCGAGATACTATGTTCTTGCTACCCGACTACCGCGTCCGCCAGCGGGATCACCTGCTGGAAATCAGCCGCGCCATCACTGGCCAACTCGACCTGCGCGAAGTGCTGCGCATGGTATTGGGCGCTGCTATCTCGATGCTGGCGGGCGAAGTGGGCATGATCGCGCTGCGCGATGGCGACCGCTTCGTCACCAGCGCCGTGCTGGGCCTGCCCGCCGACCAGATGGACGTGTTCGACCCACTGCTGGAGGAACTCTCCGCCGATACGGTCGAGCATTTCGACGCGTCCGTGCTGTACGCCAAGATGCGGCGTGTCGCGCGACATATGGACCTCAATCTGCGCCAGGTCGTCGCGCTGCCGATGGAATTTGCCGGCGATCTGCTGGGTATTCTGTTCATTTTCCGGTCCTATGCGGGTGCCGCGACCGACAACGACCACCGCCTGCTGCAAAGCTTCGCAGACCAGGCCGCCATTGCAGTCCACAACGCGCGCCTCTACCGCTTTGCCAACCACGAGCGCCAACGCCTGGCCGCCATCCTCGATCACAGCGCCGACGGGGTCATGATCCTCGATACCGACCTGGCCGTCGAAAGCTGGAATCGGGCCCTGGCGCGCATGACAGGCCTGCCAGCCGAGCAAGCCACCGGACGCCACCACGACGTGGTGATCCGTTGGGTGCACCGCCAGATGGGGCCGGACGTGGTGGACATGGTCGGGCAGGGCTGGCCAGGCATGGTCCCGGTCGGCACACCGGATACGCTCTATGCCGAGGGCGATATCGAGCGGCTGGACGGATCGTTGCTCAGCGTCGGGATTACGTATGCGCCGCTGCTGCTGCCGGATGGCACTCTGCAAAACGTGATCGCCAATGTACGCGATATCACCCATTTCCGTGAAGCTGAACAGCTTAAATCAACCTTTATTTCTGTGATTTCGCACGAACTCAAAACCCCAGTCGCGCTTATCAAGGGCTATGCCGACACGCTCAATCGTCAGGACGCGCACTGGGACGGCACCACCATCCGCAACGGACTGGCCGTGATCGAGGAGGAAGCCGACCGGTTGGCCGAATTAATCGAGAATCTGCTGGCCGCGTCCAAGCTCCAGGCGGAAGGGATGCAGCTCAGCCTGGACGACGCCAATCTGCCCATGATCGCGGACCAGGCCATCGACCGCTTCCAGACGCAGACCGACTGCCACACGCTGCGCGCCGAGTTTCCAGAGCGCTTTCCTATCATCTGTGGCGATGCAACGCGGCTGCGGCAGGTGCTCGATAATCTGCTTAGTAACGCCATCAAGTATTCACCCGATGGCGGCGAGGTTGTCGTGCGCGGCAGCTTTGACGACGAATGGGTGCGCGTCGAGGTCATCGACCAGGGACCCGGCATTCCCGTCGACCAGCTTGACCGCATTTTCGAGCGCTTCCACCGGATCGACAATGCCCTCACCAGCAACGCCCAGGGGACGGGCCTCGGCCTGTACCTGGCGCACGCGGTCGTCACCGCGCACGACGGGCGTATCTGGGCCAGCAACAACCCCGACCAGGGCGCGACCATCACGTTCGTGCTGCCCCGCCAGGATTGAACCCAGCCGTGACCGTTCTCCGGGACTCTCCACGCCATGTATGCGCTGATCTGTGCGATAATCCCAGCATGGGGTACACTTCATCCCGTTTTGTGAACAATGCCGCTGCCAGGAGTAAGCGTTTATGTCTCAAGTTGTGCGCACATCGCTCAACTGTCCCCAGTGTGGACAGCCATTTCAAGCTATTATTGAACAGATCGTGGATGTAGGCCGCGATCCCCAGGCCAAAGCACGATTCCTGTCCGGGCGGGTCAACATGATCACTTGCCCCAACTGTGGGCACAGCCTGGCCGTTGGAACCCCGCTGCTCTACCACGACCCGGAAAAAGAACTGCTGCTGGTGCATGTGCCGATGCAGTTGAATGTCTCGCCTGACGAACGCGAAGGTATCATCGGGGACCTTACGCGCCGCCTGACCGACAGCATCCCCACCGAACAACGCCGCGCCTATCTGCTCCAACCCCAGCAGGTGCTCACGCTGCCCGGCATGATCGACCTCATCCTCGACGCCGACGGTATCACGCAGGAGATGCGCGACGCTCAGCGCGAAAAGATGCGCGTGATGGAAATGTTCTTGCAGGTTAACCCGGACGAGTGGCCCGGTCTGCTCGAACAGCAAGCCGAACACCTCGATCACGAATTCTTCCAGATGCTGCTGGTTACCGCTCAAAACGCCGCAGAAACCGGTAAAGGCCCGATGGCCGAAGGGTTGTTGGGCCTGTACAATTTCCTGGTGCAGAACACCGAGGTGGGCCAGGAAATCGTCGAGGCCGCCGAAGTACAGGAACACATCGTGCGCGAGGTCGCCGAGGAATTGCAAGAGATGGGCGATCAGATGACGCGCGACAACTTCATGGACCTCGTGCTGCGCTACATGGGCGACGACGACCGCATCCAGGCGTTGGTTGGCCTGATCCGTCCGGCATTTGACTACGAGTTTTTCCAGGCACTTGCTGCCCGCATTGAGGCCGCTGAAGACGACGAACGCGACGACCTGGAAGACCTGCGCGAGTGGCTGCTCGAACTCACGCAGATGATCGACCAGCAGACACAGGCTGTGCTGCAGCGCGCCACCGATACCCTGCGTGTGATCATGGAGTCGGAAGACATCGACGCCGCGATCCGGCCCCGGCTGGAAATCATCGACGACACCTTCCTGGCCGTGCTGCAAGCCAATATCCGCGCGGCCCAATCCAACCAGGACCAGGCTACTGCTGAACGCTTGCAGCAGGTGCTCCAGCGCACGCTGCAAATTCTGCGCGATAGCGCCCCGCCGCACTTCCGGCTGGTGCAGGACCTGCTGGCCCTTGGCGACGACGACGAAGCCTACGACCTGATCGAAGCCGAAGCGCCCCAGTTTGGGCCGGAACTGTTGGACCTGATGGACGCCATCGCTGCCGATCTGGACGAAAACAACCAGCCTGACAACGCTGACCTGCTGCGCGCCTTCCGTGACTATGCCGAACAGCACGTCGGCGAGGAATCCCAGATACCGCTCGACCCGGAACACTAGACACAGTTCCGACCGGGCCCTGACCGGGTTTCCCGGCACACAAAAAAAAACGAGGGGCGGTGTTGGCTGCCCCTTGCTGCTCAGGTGTATCCAGTTAGCGCTGGTGGCTGTTACGCATTCTTGCGGCGCAGCAGCCAACTGCCAGCCCCCAGAACCACCAACATCAGCGCACCCAACGCCGCCCACAGCCACCACAGGCTCGTGGAGTCGTCGTCCTGCGGGTAGCCGGTGGCGGGCAGGCGCGATGTGCCTTGCAGCACGCCGGTCGCGCTCTCCGTCACGGTCACGCCGTCCGCGCCGGTGCCGTTCAGCGTCGCCACGTTGGTGAACTGGCCGTCTGCCGGGCTGCTAATGACGGTGGTTGTGATCAGCAGTTCCAGCGTTTCGCCAGGCGCGATGTTGGGGATGGTGAAGGTCACGGTCTGGCCGTTGATGCTCACCGTGCCACGCGGCGTATCGGCGCTGTCCACGCGCAGTTCGCTGCGCAGCGTGTCGCTGATGACCACGTTGGTGCCGGTGCCGGAGCCGGTGTTCGACACGAAGACGTGCCACACCAACTGCTCACCCGGCAGGCCGAGCCCACCCGCTGGCAGTTCGCCGATCTTGCTGATGGCCGGATCGAAGATGCTGATGCTGGCGTCATCGGAGCTGCCATCACCGCCATCACTGTCGTCATCGTCATCATCGTCGCCATCCGGCGGCGCGCTGCCCAGGCTCAGCCCGATAACAATCGGGTCATGATCGGAGGCACGATAGGCGTCGGCATTGTAGAAGGTGGTTTGCTGGCCGGTGGACTTGTATTCCAGGTTATAGTCCAGCGCGCGCGGTTCGTCGGTGTTGATGTGCCATTCCGTCACGCCCGTGACCTGGGCAGCCATGCTGCTGCTGGCCAGCGCGTGGTCCATGTTGCCGGTCATGCCATCGTAGACGTAGGAGTAGCCGCTGGTGGGCACCAGGTTGCTGAAGCCCATGCCGGTCAGGGTCGTGATCGGCGTTTCCATCGCGTAGGCGTTCAGGTCGCCGATGATCAGGAAGTCCGGGTCGCCGCTGCCGGTCGGGTCGGTGGCCAGCCAGTTGCCCAGGGCAGTGGCCGCGTTGGTGCGCGTTTCGTTATAGTAGCTCGCACCATCGCCCTGATCGAGGTCCCCACCGGTAGGCGTACCGCTGTCGTTTTTGGACTTCAGGTGATTCACGACAACGGTGAAGGTTTCGCCGCTGCTGTTTTCCATGAAGGTCTGCGCCAGGGCGGGGCGGTTGAGCGTGTCCACAAACAGCGGATCCACGCTGGAGTCCAGGATGGCCGGGCTGCCGACCGGGGTCACGCTGGCGGGCTGGTAGATGATGCCCACCTTGATGGCGTCGGTGCCGATGGTGCCGGTGTTGATGTAGGCGTAGGTGCCCGGCCCGGCGACGCCGTTCAGCCGCGTGACGAGGTCATCCAGTGACGCGGTGGCGTTGTTCTCGATCTCCATCAGGCCCACTACGTCAGCGTCCATCGCAACAATGGCCGGGACCAGCTTGTCGTACTGGCGCTGGAACTCGGTGGTGCTGTCTGCGCCCCGGCAGTCCAGGTTGCCGCCCGGTCCGCAGATGTCGGGGCCGGAGTCGATGGTGGTGAAGTAGTTGAGCACGTTAAAGCTGGCGACGGTCAGCGTGCCGCCGACGTTGGCGGGTGCGGTCGTGCGCGGGTTGCTGTCCACCCAACCGGTCACGGGGAGCGTGCGGCGCGGCTGGATGCGATAGTAGTTGTCCCATCCGGTATTCTGATAGACTACGCCGGTCATGCCGGTGATGGTCGTGCCGCTGCGCAGCGTGTTGGCGGCAGTCAGTTCCGGGTTGGGGTGGATCAACGGGTCGGGGTTCTGGTCGCCGCGATAGTCGTCCAGCACGATCCGGTCCCGTGCGACCTGGTCGAGATAGGCCGGGTAGCCGCTGGTTGAGGGCGAGTTGACCTGTGTGTACTGGGACTGGCGACCGGCGGATGACAGTGTGACGCTGCCGTAGCGCGCCAGGTTGTAGTTTTCGGCCACCGTCAGCGTGTTGGTGATCGTGACCAGCATCCCCTCGTAGGGTTCCCAGAAATCGACCGCGTCCTGCGGGTTGGGCACCGGTATCGTCACCGCCACCGGGACCATCGGGTTGCCGCTGGAGCAGACCGTGATGCTGTCGTCGTACATTTCCGTCAGGTTGTTGTACTCGGTCACGTCGCCCTGAACGCGCACAATATCGCCTTCGCTGACGTCAGTTGTGCCCGAACCCTCGTAGATGAAGATACCCTCGGAGGTCAGCGGGTTGGCGTCCTGGTCGGCGGGTTCTTCCATCACGAAAAAGCCGCGCATGTAGTCCGGCGTGCCCCAGTCCTGGTAGTCACCGACCACGATGCCCTCGATGACCACGTCGTCCGTGCCGTTCATCGAACCGCCATCACCCACGCCTTGCACCGTGCTGATCAGCGTGGCCGGGTCGCCACAGTTGCCGCTGCCGGTGTTGATGGCGCTGGTGAAGTTGCCGTAGCTGTCGGACATGTAGTTGGGCGGGTCGTCCAGGTCATTGTCGTAGACGTTGGCGGCA
>JAADYV010000487.1 GCA_010092855.1 Chloroflexota bacterium
AATCCCTGCGCCCAGCAGGGCCAGCACACCGATCACGCCGGAAATCAGCATGTTGCGTGTGTAGCGCCCGGTATCCGGCGGCGTGGCGACTGCATAGCCCTGGATCGGCCAGCGATCATCACCATGATCGGGCCGGTGGATGATCTCCGCTGTATGGACGCCGTCCGACAGTCCCTCGGCCACCAGGATCAGGTCGAGTTGGGCGGTGCGTTCGGGCGAGGTGAGGATGATGTAGGCGTCCCCCTGGCGGTTGCGCGGCAGCACGTTGGCTTGCTCGCCGTCAATCGTGACGTACAGGTAGGCCGTGTAGTTGTCGCGCTGAACGGGCAGGGCAAACGCCGTACCCGAAAATTGCACCGTGATCTGGTTTTTGACCGCGCTGGCATCGGCTTCGGGATCGGGCGGCACAGCATCAGCGCCCACGTTCGGGCCTGGTTCGCGCGGGATATAGTCTGCGCCAGACGTTTGAACCTGCCAGTTTTCCGAGTATGTGGTAAACGCATTATCGGGTGAATGCAAGCCGGGCAGCAGCCCATCATCGACCGGAACGAGCGGACCGTTCGCCAGCCAGCTATCAATCACCGGGGCGATAGCGAAGCCATTGATGCCATCGGTGGCCGGGGCGTCCGGCTGCCAGTGCTGGAGGATCAAGCCGCCGGTCCAGGGCCATTCGTCGCGAGCACGGCGGAAGGCGTCGCGCGTGAACTGCTCCTGCTCTGCCGCCGACACACTGCCCCAGATCGACGGGGTGCCGTCCCAATCGGCAGGCAGGTAATTCCAGCCGAAATTGCTGCCCCACAGCGGCTTGGTCGCGTCGCCCTGCGCGACCATCTCCTCGCGCAGCAGAATCCAGCGCGAAAAGTTCAATACCTCGGAGTCCACCTGGCGATCATCGGGGTCCAGGTTGTAGCCGTAGGGTTTGGCCGCAGCGGCGTCAAAACAATCCCCACCGCCCAACTCGTACATCGTGCGCAGAAAGAGCAGGTCACTGAGGTTCAGCGGCCCGGTTTCGACGGTGGGGGCCAGCGCCGCCATAATAACATTCGAGGAGCTGTCCGCCGCATGGATCGAGTCGTAGGCAGCGCACAGCATGGTCTTGTAGTGTGCGGGACGCGGGTCGGAAGACCCCCAGTGCGAGCGGATGTTCGGCTCATCCCATATCTGGTAGTAGGTGATCGTATCGCCGTAGCGCCCGGCGAACGCGCTCGCAAACGCTGCATACTGCGCGGGATCGGCAGGTGGCGCATAGTCGTAGCCGGTGGCCAGCGTGTTCCTGGCCCAATCCGGCGCGCTGTCCACCACGGCAACCAGTTGCAGCTTGGGATGATCAGCTACAGCGTTGACGATGGCGTCAGCCTCATTCCAATCGAATGTGCCCTGCTCCGGCTCAATCTCGGCCCACAGGAAGGTCTGGCGCACCCAGGTGAAACCGGCAGCTTCGATAGCGTTCAACTCGGCATCGAGTCGCCCGTCTTCGTCCAGGTACTGCGTCAGAGCGACATTCACACCGGCCAGGGGCAGTCGGTAGGGTAGGTCCAGCGACGTGGTGGCAGTTTCCCATCCGCGCACGGCTTCGGCGCGCTGGTGCTGGGTGACGATCATCCCGGCCACGCTGCCCAACACCAGCACCACACATCCCCAAAAGAGGAACCATTTGCTATTCATTGGCTGTCCAACGAGGGCGCGAAGCCTGTTCATCATTGGTAATTGGATATCCTATCTCCGTGTTTACATCGATGATCCACAGGTTACCCTGGTAAATCACAGCGAGATGTCTGGCATCAGGACTCCACGCGATGCCGTCTTCTGGCTTGGGTTGGACAAAACCATCCTCACCTTCCGGGGGGAATAAACGCCGGGCATTGCTGCCGTCGCTATCAGCGATCCAGAGATCGTATTCGGATTGTGACCCCTGGCTGCGCAGCGGTTCGCGTGCCACAAAGAACGCAACCAGGTAGGTTTCTCCCGCGTCAAACACGGGCGAATAGGTGGGATTCGACCAGATGCCGGTCATGGACTTATAGGGATTGATCGCCTGCCCGGTTTCGGGTCGGAGCACGGTCAGGTCGAACACGCTGCTCTCTTCCGGGCGTTCGCTGGAATAGGGTGGGCCATGCACGGGCGCGACCAGGACCGTGCCATCAGGCGACCAGGACAGCGTAGGCACCCACACCTCGCCCTGCCGTAGCTGCAGCATGGTTTCATATTCGGCGAACGACAGCAGGGTTTCGAAAGCGCCCGCTTCCTGGTCCACGAGCCCGATTTCATTCCCATTGGCCCAGGCCAGTTGTTGGCCATCTGGTGACCATACGAAACGGCGGCCCCAATAGGCATAGATACCTCGTCCGTTCCGGTCGATGAGTTGGTCGATGTCGTCTACGGCTCCGTTTTCCGGATCAACAACCATTAGATAGAGGTCGTTTTCAGCGTCCCAACCCAGGCTGTCACTGGGCAGCGCAGTGGAATAACTCACTGTTGGCTGCGTGCGCCCCGGCACCCAGGCGGCGGTGAGCACGTCGTCCGGGGTTAACTGGACTGGGGAGGGTGGTTCTGCCGCGATATCAAGGATGGTCCACAGTTCGTTGGAAAACTCAGGGTTGTCGCCAGCACTGTTACTGCGGGTATAGAGCAAGCGCTGCCCATCATCCGAGAGTTCGAACACCCGCCCGTCCAGCCGTCCGTCAACGGTCACTGGCTTGTTATTGACCGTGCTGCCTTCGATTACCCAGGCTTGTCCGCCTGAAATGTAAGCCAAAATGCCGTCGAATACCACCAGCGTATCCGGGCGCTCGACACCGATGTAGATGATCTCGTCGCGCGGCGGTTCAATCGGATTGACCTGGGCCTCGATCCGTTCCCGACTTTGTTCGACGCCATCGTGCTCGGTAACCCAGTAGCACACTTCGCCCAGGCCGTTTTGCCCACTCTGAAGTAACCGGGTTTCTCCAGGACGCAGTCCTTGCGTTTCGACGTACTGTGTTCCGTAAGACAACACTTCCGCCGGACAGTCGCGCCAGATATTGACGCGCGTGATGGTGATGACCATCCCCTCTGCCAGCTGGGTCTGGAGCGGCGGATTGACCTTGTCGTCATCGCCCAGTGTGATTCCCTTTTCGTCTAAAAACTGACCGATGGGAACCGCACGATCATAGCGATAGACATCGCTGCGACCGTCGACCCTGACTGTGACCGCTAGCTGGCCCGACCCCAGCCCCTCATCCTGGCAGGCGCTCAGGATCAGCACGGTCAACAGTCCAAACAGCATTAGCTTGTATATAGTCCTGCGCATGATTCACTCTCTCGCCTGGCCGCGTATAGTTTGTCACCGACAATCAACGTCTTTACCGGCAAAACACCAATCCAACCCACATTTCAACAAAAACTCACAAATTCAGCCCGAAAATGGTCTACAATATGGTAATCAACACACGGCGGTTTGATCAAAAAAAGGGTGGATGTCGTGTTCGACTTTAAAACAGAAGAATATATCGCCAGCTTGCCGGAGGTGGATACCTGCCGGTTGCCGTTGGGGACGCTGTTCCTGGCGCAAGGCCGTATCTATGAGGTCACCGACACCGGGACGGGCGGGTTTCAAAAAGGACGCGAATGGCGTAAGGGAGAGAAAACGGAGATCGCGCTGGTGCCGGGATCGTTCCCCAGCCGCTATCTGCCGGTAGTCGAGCGGGGGCGTTTGCTGCCTGTTCACCAGTCGCGCACCGAGTTGTATGACGGCGATAAGACTGGATGTTTTGTTTTCCCGACCGAAACGCTGGCCCTGGATGCGGCTTATCTTGATGTTGCG
>JAADYV010000488.1 GCA_010092855.1 Chloroflexota bacterium
ACCGCAAACGTAAACAGGCGCTGGCGGGCCGTCACCACCAGGTAAAAGCCGAAGTCCAGCAGGCTCAGCAGCAGGCTGACGGCGAACCCGACAAACATCATGCCCGCCACCGCACTGGGCAGCGGTTCGCGCCGGATTTCGCCGTAGCGCGTCCAGGCCCAGGTCACGTCTGTCACGCCGTCGATCTCGTCGATGGCGGCTGCGAGTTTGTCGCCCGGTTCCCGGTCCGACAGTTCGAGCCAGGTCTCGTTTTCATCAAAGAAGGCGGTGGCGGACCCGGCATTGTCGTTCAGTACCGGTTGGATCAGACCGACGTGCGTGATCACGACCAGGTCTTTCTCGTCGAAGGACGGGATGTCGTCCAGCACGGCCACCACGCGGTAGTCGAACTCGGTTGCGCCGGTGTCCAGCGCCAGCTCGCGCAGCCGTTTCTCATCGCCCGCTCGCAGCGGACGGTCGGCGGCGCTGCGGTCGGTGGCGCGCCCGGTGAAGGTTTCGGCGAAGGCGGGCGAGATCACGACCGGGATCGGGTTCGCCTGGGGTTCGCTGATGGACACACTCGGTTCGCTCTGCGAGCGGGTGACCACGTAGTCCAGCCGCAGCGTCCCGGCCCCGTCGCTTTCGGGCACTTCGCTGTTGGCGGGCCTCACCGTCATGCCGGTGACGCGGGTCTCGTTGGACTCACCAGAAATCCAGTCGGGCGCATACGGGTTGGCGTAAGTGGCCGGGGCCCAGGCCGCTGCCCCGCCTTCAAAGCTTTCGAGTTGTTCTGCTGCACCCAGCAGGTCGCGCGTGCTGACCTGGTCGATGTAGATCGTGTGGCTGTAATTGTTGTTGATCTGCCGCGCGCCGCCGGTATTGGTGTAGTATTGACTGTCCATGCCGATGCGCATCAGGCGATAGGGCGGGTGCCCAAAGTCGGGCACAATGCCGGAAAAGGTGCGCCACTCTTCGATGGGCGTGGGCTGCAAGCGTTCGAGCGCCTGTTGTTCGACGTCATCTCCGCTCGTGGCCACATCGCCCGGCTGCGTCTGGCCGCTCAGATCGCCGCCCGCAGCGTCGGCCAGCCCGCCATCCAACAGCAGCGGCACTTCGTAGGTGATGCCCAGGTCGTCGCGCAGATAGGCCGTCATCTGCACCGTGATGGCGTAGTTCTGGCGCGCGGGCGGCATGCTGTAGACCTGTAGTTCCAGCGTATGCGCGTCGTCGGGCAGCGTCAGGCCGCCCGGCTCTGGAACGATGGTTTCGTTGGCCAGCAGATCGGCGGCCTCGGCCAGCCCGTCGAAGGTGTCGGGAATCGCATCCGGCTGGATGCCGATGATGTTCACGTCGCGCACCGAGACCGAGCCAGGGTCGCCCTCGACATGCATAAACGTGACTGCCGACGAGACGCCGGGCAGCGTGTCCCAGTTGATGGCGTCGGTGGGAATGTCCTGGCGGGCCGGGTCAAGCCGGACACTGGCGCTGCCGCCGGTTTCGGCGCGCGCGGTGGTCCATGCGCCCCGGTCGCGTGTTTCGAGCAGGCCCAGCGACGCGGTGCCCAACGCCAGCGTGCCGATCAACAGCAGCACCAACTGCGCATAATGGCCAGGGTCGCGCGCCACGTTCCACATGGCCAGCGGCGTGGTCAGGCGGCGGCTGCGGTGGAACAGGCCGGATATTTGTGTCATCAACATCGGGAACAGGCGCAGCCACAACAGCGCCAGCCCGGTCAGCACCAGGCCCGGCCCCAGCAGGTTAAAGGGATCGTTCAGGCCGCCGGTTTCGTTCAGGTTGTCCGCGATCAGGTCGATCACGTCGCTGGGCGCGGCCACAATGTTGTTCAGCAGGTCGCCGAAGTCGCCGCCGACCAGGTAGTACAGCCGCAGCATGAACGCGATCCCGATGATGGCCAGCACCAGGTCGAGGTTGTAGCGCGCCCAGGCCGGTTTGGTGGGCGGGCGCGAGATGAGTTGTTTGAGCCGCAGCAGGCTTTTGCGTGCCGCCGGGAAAGCGGGCGCAGTCAGCACCACGACGGTGGCCACTGCCGCGCCGATGCTCAGCAGCAGCGACAGTTGCGGAATGGTGGTGGTATCCAGCGAGCGCTCGCCCAACGCATCCGACAACGGGCCCACGCGCTCGACAACCCACAGGAAGCCCAGGCCCATCAGTGGCCCGATCAGCATCCCGACAATGCCCAGCACGCCGACCGTCACCAGTTGCAGCACGATCAACTGCGGCACGCTCCCGCCCCGGCTGACGATGGAACTCCATTCGGCCCCTTGCTGTTCGAGCACCAGGCTGGCGGTGTTGATCAGGTGGTAAAGCAGCATGATCAGGATCGTGCCAGACAGGAACACGATGGGGCCTTCGGTGTCTTGCACGGCATCGGAATACCGGTTCAGGATCGGGATCAAGCCGCTGAGCACGGCGCTGTTGGGGTGGGGGGCTTGCAGCCGGTTTTCCAGCGAGGTGAGTTTATCCTCCACCGCTTCAATGTTGTCGGCGGTGACGAAGTTTACGTCGGTGTCGACCGTGTAAATATAGTTGCTGCCGGATGCCACCGGGCGCAGCCAGTCGGTGTAGGCTTCGGGGATGGTCGCCATGCCGTAGTCATAGCGAAAGCCCTGCAACCCCAGGTCGACCTCTGCGCCTTCCAGGAAGGTGCGGTTCCCCTCCCAAAAGGCATCTTCCGGGTCAATGGGCGACACAAAGCCGACCACGACCACCGCAGCGGTTTGCAGCCCGGTCCCCGTCCGGCGACCCAGCACCAGGCGGCTGCCCAGTTCCAGGTCGACCCGGTCCGCCACGTAGCGCGAAACGACGACTTCCACCTGGCCGCGATTGTAGATCCCAACCTGGCGGCGCTGGTTTTCGGCATCGTCAGCGGTGGGCGCGACCACGTCTGGAGGTGGCAGGCGCGTGGGCAGCCGCCCCTCTTCCACCACCACCAGTTCGTCCCAATCGGTGAAGGCGAACATCTGGTACTGATTGACCGTGCGCGGCGAAAAGTCGGTGACCGGTTCGCCGTAGCGGAACAGGAAGCCGCCGGTCGCTTCGCCTTGTTCGTCTTCGGCGCTGGCCGAAGTATAGTCGGAGCGCACGAAGAAGCGGTAGTCCGTGCCCAGGTCCGCCAGTTCGGTTTCCACGATCTCGAAGGCTTCGGACGAAAGCGGGCTGTTATTGATGATCAGGTCGATCTTCAGTTCTTCCGGGTCGGCGTTGTCGAGTTCATACCGCAGCCCCACTTCGGTGATGGCGCGGATATATATCGGCCCCAGCGCGAAGAATCCGGTCAGCAGGCACACGGCCAGCAGCAGAATCACCAGTGACCGCCACTCGCGTGCCATCCGTTTCAGGATCAATCCAACTGTCATAACGTAATTTTTCCTCGATAAGTCATGGGTGATTGGTTGTTAGTAGATTGCGGTGGTGTCTTGGGAGGTAGTGGTAGGGGCGTATTGCAATACGCCCCTACACAAGACGCCCCGCACATTCGCAGACTGCCAACCAATCACCTTACTCTTCGCCCAGGCGCAGCGTCCGCGACAATGACAACTGGCGGACCAATAACAGGCTTGAACTCAACACCAGCAGCAGCACACCGGCCATCATCAGGCCATACTCGATCAGGCGGCGGGTCTCGACCCGGATCACAAACGGCGGGATCACGTCTTCCCCGGCAGCCCCCAGTGCCAGCGTGGGCACCACCTGGTCGGCCAGCACCGCCCCCAGCAGTGCGCCCAACACGATGCCGATGAACATCACAAAAAACTGCTCCAGCGCCAGCCCGCCGACCACGCGCAGCGACGACAGGCCCAGCGCGCGCAAGATACCGAATTCGGTCCGGCGCGTTTGAGCCGTCAGCCCGGCGTACGACAGCAGTCCGACCACGCTCAGGGTCAGCGCCATGATGAAGGCCAGGTACATCAGCCCCAACAGCCCCAACCCCAGCGGATCGGTTTGCAGCTTGTCCAGCTCTTCGGCCAGCGAGGTGTGGCTGTAGACTACCGCGCCTCCTTCGTCAGCCTGGTCGATCTGGTCGATGAAACCTGCGATGTCGTCCGCGTCTTCGTTGTCGAAACCGTCCTCAAAGCGCAGCCACATCTCGTTGGGGTAGTAGGTGCCGCTGGGCCGCCGGTTGAGCCGGTATAGCAGCTCGCGCAGGTCGACCACCATGAATGAGTCGCCGGGAACGCCTTCTTCCGGGCGGCGGTTAAAGAGCGAGGGGTAATATTCGGTCGACTCGACGGGCCGGAAACCGACCGTCAGGCGATTGGCAACGTGGTCCAGGTTATCCAGGTTCAGCGGTTCGACGGCCAACCCCAGCGACAGGTCATTGTCTTCCTGCACGCGCACGCTGACGATGCTGTCCAGCGGTGTTTCCAGGTCCGGGTAGTTGAGCAGCACGCCGCTGATCGTGCGCGACCCCTCTTCCTGGTTCCAGGTTGTCACCAACAGGTCGCTGCGGTTTGTGACCCGGATCGGTGTGTTATACGCGATACGGCCCGTGGTCACGGCGACCCGGTCATGGGCGAATTCCCAGGGCTGGTCGGAGAAGACGGGGAACGGCTGGGCAGTGCCTGCCGTGTCGATGAGCGTCATATCGGCCAGGTACAGGCGCAGCCCGTTTTGGCTCCGCAGCCCGGAATTGCGGTATTCCCAGAAGTACGACACCAACCGGGCCGGGCCTTGCGGCGCATACTCCAACGCGGTCAGGTCGGCCTCATAGTAAACCCAGCCGCTGTAGATATACGAGCTGGCTCCCAGGCCGGGGGCGTCCGTACCGGTGCGCGTATACTCGACCTCCACCGGCTCGACGGGCACGATGACCCACGTCTCGTCGGCATCCAGCAGGCGAATGTACAGGTCGATGTCGCGCAGCAGTGTGCTCACCGAGGCCCGTGAGAATTCTTCGTCGGTGTAGGGGTTGGCGACATTGTCGAAGCGGACCCAGACCCCCATGCGGTCGGGCAGGAACGGCAGTTCTTCCCCGCGCGGCGGAAGCTCTGGCTCGGTGTTGACATCCAACGGGGTATAGACCGGCCCCAGGTCGGAGCGCCAGTAGAGCGTTGGGCCAAAGGAACGCGGATCAATGGCCAGGATATCGCCTGCCGGCCCGCTGGGGCTGCTGCTGAGCCGGATATTGGTCAGGCGCAGCACCGGGCTGGCCGCCGCGACATCGTCCAGGCTTTCGTAATAACTCGCCTCGCGCACGCGGTTCACATCCAGCACCGGGTCGCGCTCCATGATGCGCAGGTCGGTTCCGACCTTGTACTGGGCCTGGTCGGCGTGGCTGTTGGCAAGCGTGGCGCGGAAGCTGGTCGCAAACCAGCCGATGCCAATCGCCAGCGCCAGCAAGAACGTAATACGCCCATAATGGATCGGCTCGCGGCTGACCTGCCAACTGGCCAGCGAACCTAGCAGCCCGCGCCCGGCGGACGTTACCCGCGAGGTCAGGCGCGCCATCAGCGGGAAGAAACGCAGCGCCAGGCTGCCCAGTGCCAGGAACAACAGCGCCGGGGCCAGCAGCATCAGCGGGTCGGCTTTTTGTCCGCCCAGGTTCACGTCCGAGAGCGGCGATCCCCGGCTGACCAGCAGCCCCAGTGCGCCCAGACCCACCAGCGCCAGTACCGCATCCAGGTAATATTTCTGCCACCAGTGCTGGGATTCGCTGCGGCGGGCGGCCCCACCTGCGCTAACCAGCGGCAGGCGCAGCACCGGGCGCAGCGTGAGCATCAGCGCCAGGAACGTTACCGTCGCGGCCACGCCCGCATACGCGAACACGTCCGCCGTCAGCGGCAGCGGGAAATCGTCCGTATCGGCGATGGTCGGGCCGAGTGCGGTCAGCAGAGCCCGGGCCAGCAGTGGCGCGATGCCCACTGCCAGCGCGCAAATCAGCAACGCTTCGATGCCGCGTAGCAGCACGATCTGGCTGCTCAGCGCCCCGCGACTTTGCAGCATGGCGATCTCGCGCCGTTCGCCGCGCCGCACCAGGGCCGCCGTCACCATCAGGAAAAACAGCACCAGCGCCCCCACCTGCAGCAGCAGCAGGGTAAATGGCGCCTGCAACAGCTCAACCTCGTCGTCGTATTCGCGCAGAATGCCAACCGAGCGCTCCTGACGCGGGGTAAGTTGTGTGTGGTATTCAAGCTGCAGGTCCAGGCGGCTGCTTTCCTGCTGTTGGGCATCGCGCACCGCCGGGTTGATCGCCTCCTTGAACGTTTCCTGCATGTTGATCTCGAAATCGTCCAAGGCCGTGATCGCGCGGTCAATGCGCTCGAAGGGCAGGTTATCGTGGGCAAACACAATCCGCCAGCCAATGCGCGACTGCGAACCGGGCAGGTATTCGGTGGCCGCCCGGAAGAAACTCGCGCGCGAGGTCAGTGCCAGAAACTCGTATTGCCAGCTATTCCGAGTGGCCGCATCTTTCTGATCGAGTTCCAGCGGCGTGGCCAACCCGCCCATCCGCGCCATCCAGTAGGCGTCGTCGGGGTCCAGCGGAGCCACAATCCCCACAATGCGCGCCGTAAATGCACGGTTGTTTTCGTAACTCGGTGGAATATTGCTGGCCGAGAGCAAATCCCCGTCGGGTTGGACGCGCCAGTTGAGATTGATGACGGTGCCCACTTCCAGCGCGCTCAGCGTGTTGGCCGTGTCCAGGCTAATCGCAATCTCCATGTCGACCGGGGCACCGTTGGTGTCGTTGGCCGTGTCGTCCGTGACCGGTTGGGGCAGGCGACCATCAACCACGCGCACGTGCTCTTCCCAGTTGTCATAGTAGGCTACGCGGGACCGGACCTGTGTCACGACCACCTCGTCGCCGCTTTCTTCCAGCACCTGGGCGATGCCCACCGGGACTGTTTCGCCATAGCCGACCACCTGCTCGACCCAGTCGTCGATCACGCGCAGATTTTCATCCACCAGCGTATTGGTGAGCGTGGTAACCTGGTCAGAGACCAGTTCCAACCCGCCGCTGTCGGCCCAATCGTAAGGCCGCAGCGTGATCTCGGACGAGACGTGCGCGTCATAGCTCTCTTGCTCGTCCAGACGTTGCAGCATCCCCACCTGCGAGATGGCGGTCGTATACAACGGCACTAAGGCCCCGATGGAGGCCGCCAGGATGGTCCCCGCGATGATGATCAGCAGCGATCGCCATTGTGTGATTAAACGGGCCACGGCCAGGTGAAACGCAAACCGGACGGGTGTCCGGCGTAAATCGGTAAAGCCTTCCCAGACTCGTCTTGTCCAGCGAACATTATTGCGCATAAAAAACCCTTTTTCGTCCTACAGCCGGGACAAGCGTACATTCAACCTGCATGTTATACGTACAGTTGCCAGCGGACTGTCACTTCTGCGCCGGGAATTCTGCCTCCGGGGGCAATTTCACCGGCAGGCAAGCGGCGATGTGTTCCAAATGCGGCGCTATTGTAGCGCATCCTGGCGTGATTGCCGCTATCTTTTTGGGGATGGCTGCGAACACCTTGATAGGTATGGGGATAACTAGACGTGGAATCCGGTAAAAATATAGGCAAACGTAGGAGGTGACATGTGGACATCTGCAATCAAGCCGTCGAACTCGTGAGCCCGATGACGCTGGCGGACAAAGCGCAGTTGCTGGAATACCTCAGCGCGTCGCTGAAGGATGACATCACGACTGAAGCGTACAGACATATGCCTAAGGAAGACTTTGTCAAACTGACGTATAGTAGTTTGGCCGATGACCCCATTGAGCGTAACCAGCCGCCCTATCCTGATGTGCGGGACGAGATCGAATGAAATACCTGCTGGATACCAATACCTGCATTCGCAGAATTGCGCAAAAAACCCTGGCCAGGAGGGGTGGAACCCGGCCAGGGCGCGTGCAGCGAGGGGAATGGTTGGGTTATTGTACCACCGGCGTGCTGGTGTGTGTCGCCGTTGGTGTCAAGGATGGGGTGGGCGCAAACGTCTCGGTCGCCAGCCGGGTTGGGGTGGGTGTGAAGGTAGCCGACGGCGTGACGGTGGGTGACGGCATGAACGTGACGGTCGGTGGCAGCGTCGGCGTGGGTAGCGTGCCGCTCGATTCCCTGCTTGCATCCGGAACTAGCAGCGTACTGCCCACCTGGAGCTGGTCGCAGTCGATGTTGTTCAATTCCTGGATGGTGACGATCACGGCTGGGTCGGTGTGCCCATACATGAACGCAATCGACAGGCAGGTGTCGCCGGGCTGCACGGTATACGGCCAGACCCGGAGCGCGGTCCCGGATGGGAGTAGAGCGGGTGGCGTGACAGCTTGCGGTAACACCGTCGGAGCCAGCATGGTAGGCTCGACCATGATCTGCCCGGCGGGGCCGGTCTGAAACGGCATGACCGGTTGCCCGGCGTTGAGTTGACCCAGAGCTAGCTGCGCAGGAGCATAGTTGGCGTTGGCTTGCAGCGCGTCCTCGAACCGGGTGCGGGCCTCGTCCAGTTCACCCTGGGCGACCAGCGCCATCCCGTACCAGTAGTGGGCCTGCTCAACATCCTGGGTAGCGTCCAGTGTGTACGCGGCCAGGGTGGTCACGTCGTCGTAACGCCCGATGTGGTAGTAGGCTTCGTAGGGTTCAAACCGGTACCACAGCACCCGCCAGGGCAGGCCGGTTTCCGTGTCCAGCCCGCCGTAGCCTATCGCCACGTCGAAGGCCACGGCTGCGTTTACGTAGTCGCCCAGCGCGACATAGGATGCGCCTACGTTGAACCACAACCAGCCATCTGCGAGACGAGGAGCATCTTTACTGGCCAACGTTGACTGGGTGGTGGTCAGTGCCGCCCGCACCGCCTGGGTTGGGTCGGCCAGCGGCCCCAGCAGGCTCCGCACGCGCGCTTCGTCCGCCGGGGGATAGACCACGATGAAGCTGTTGTTGAAGGCCTGCCAATTGGCAGTCAACGGCCAAGATTCATACCCCAGACCATCTCCCTGGTTATTCCCCTGGAAACTGTCGTACACGTAAAAGGTGTCCGGTGACAGGGTATAGCCCATCACCAACTGGTAGTGGCCCAGCCAGTCTTCTTCCGGCGTGAACCCGACCTCGATAATGACCGGATAGCCGCTGCCGACCAGCGTCCGCAGTGTATCGACCGTGCCGCCGAGTCGTGCCAGCGCGCGGTAGCCGGTGCGCGTGTTGACGTAGTCCACCAGTTCGGCGGGCGTTACGCTTTTGTCTTCGCGGTTGGGGCGGACCACGTCTGCGATATCGTTCTGGTCGCCTTCCCAGCCATAGTAGCTCAGCGCCATCGCCAGCGTAGCCGGACCCTGGTTGTTCCATTCCTGGGCCTCATAGCGGATACCGGTCAGCATTACGTCTTCCGGCAGTTGGGTAGGCGGCGAGAGGGTCCTCGCCGGTTGGGCCGTGAAGGGCAGCGCAGTGCCAGTAGGCACGAGAGTGGCGGTTACGTTTTGAGCCAGGGCGGGTTGGCCGCCCGACTCAGGCTCGTCGCCAGCGGGGGGGTGAGCGCCGTTTCGGCCACCATCAGCGGCGGGCGCGAACGCACCGGGGGTGCTGTCGCTGCGGGTGCTGAAAAACAGCAGCAAACCGCCGAACGCGGCGATCAGCAGCAGCGCCGCGGCCAGCGTGATGGGCACCTGGCGGAGTGAGTTCCACCGTAACGGGTTTCGCCGGACTCGGCGGTTGGGTTGGGTGAGTGTGATCTGCATAGTCTGGTCCTCCTGGGAGACGAACGCGGTCGATTTCCCGTTGCGATACGGGGGCGGAGGAGCCAGTGGTGGGGAAGCGGGCAGTACGTCCGGCGGAACAGCATCCGGCGGCAGGCGCAGCGGCGGTAGGGCGGGCATTTGGTGGTCCGCCTCGACGCGCTGGTGCACATCAGTGTGCACGGCGTCCGCGATCAGCCGCCACTCATGCAGCGCCACGCGGCAGGCCGGGCAGGTCGCCAGGTGCTGCTCCAGCGCGATCCGCTCGTCCGGGGACAGCGTACCAGCGACATACAACAGCAGTTGGTTTTGCCAGCGTTCATGCATCATGTTGTTCTCCTGCGCGCAATACGTCGTGCAGCATGGCTTTGGCCCGGTGCAGACGGCTCTTGACCGTGCCGGTCGCCACGCCCATCACTTCGGCAGCCTCGGGGCCAGACAGTCCGTGATAAAACACCAGTTCCAGCGTTTCGCGTTGGTCTGGGGGCAGGTGCGCTAGCGCGGACCGCACCGCATCCCGGTCATCCTGGCGTTCTAGCGCTTCCTGCGGACCGGTGTCGTCGGCGGCGATGGTGTCCGCCAGCGCGACACCGGGCGGGGGACGGCGCTGCCGGGCGTTGATCGCGCGGTGGCGGGCAATGGCCAGCAGCCAGGTGCGCACACTGCTCTCGCCCCGGAAGTTAGCGGCTCCCCGCCACGCGGCCAGCATCACGTCTTGCAGCACTTCCTCCGCCTGCCCCCGTTCGCCGATCTGGCCCACCAGGTACGCGAGCAGCCGCAGCCCGTGCCGCTGGTAGAGCGTGTCCAGCGCCTGGCTGTTGCCCTGGGCAATGGCGTGCACCAACTGGTCATCGCTGGGTGGGTGCGCGCCGGGGCCTGGGGTCTGGTTGGGCTGTGCCATACGTGCTCCTTGTATTCCACCATTGGGTCCTCACCAGGTTAGTCACACCGGACGGGGTAATGGTTCCCTGCTGGCACGATCAAACCGGCAAATTGGAACCAAATTGGACCAAAATGGGCCAGAATGGGGTTAAATGGTCGAAAATTCGCCGCTCCACGCTTGTTCAGATACTCTCGTCAAGCTATACTTATTTTATAATCTTATCAGTTGGTATAAAACGAGGGGCCAACTGATCGACCTAACAAACGGTGTTATGTGCGTTATCTCAAGTGCCCGACTGCCAGTGGCAGCGGGGATGGTGTCGGGGAGTCTCGTGGCGGGGACAGTCTGCCAGGGGATGCAGTGTCAGGAAGCAGTGAGTAGCTGGACCGGGGCGTTCCGGTTCGTCGGGCCAACTCCCAACATAAGGTGGTAAACAGAGTATGAACTTCGAGGAAAACAAAGATCAACAGCCGAATTCCCCCAACGGCAGTGTGGAGCCAGAAGCATCGGAAAACGGGGCGGAAAACTTTTTGGAGATGCTGGAAGCGTCGTTTGATTATGAGCCGCCACGCCGGGGCGAAATCCGCGATGCGATTATCCTGCAGATCGAACCCAACGAGATCATCGTGGATATGGGCACCAAGCAGGACGGGATCGTCACATCGCAGGACCTGGAGCGCTTGAGTGACGACTATCGCCAGTCCCTGCAGGTCGGCCAGACGGTGCCTGTCTACGTGCTTAACCCGCGCGACAGCGACGGCAATCTGGTCGTGTCGATTAATATGGGTTTGCAGCAGTACGATTGGGACGCGGCACGCCGGCTGCTGGACGAGGACGAGGTGGTCGAAGTCACGGTAACAGGGCACAACCGGGGCGGTATTCTCGTGCGCTGGAAAATGCTGGAAGGCTTTATCCCCTCGTCGCATATGGTGACAGTCAGCGCCGGGCTGCAAGGCAATGAGCGCCGCGAAGCCCTGGACAACCTGCGCGGGCAAAAGGTGGGCGTCAAGGTGATCGAAGTGGACCAGGATCGCCGCCGCCTGATCTTCTCCGAGCGCGAAGCCCAGCGCGAATGGCGCGCCCAACAGAAGGCGCGGCTGCTGGCTGAACTCTCCGAGGGTGACGTGGTGCGCGGCACGGTGACCGGGCTGCGCGACTTCGGGGCGTTCGTCAACCTGGGCGGCGCGGATGGCCTGATTCACGTCAGTGAGCTGGCCTGGCATCGCGTCGATCACCCGCGTGATGTGCTGCGCGTCGGCCAGGAGATCGACGTGTATGTGCTAAGCCTGGATCGCAAGACCAACCGTATCGCGCTCAGCCGTAAGCGTCTGCTCTCCGATCCCTGGGATGATGCGCTGGAACGTTATCACGAGGGGATGCTGGTTGAGGGCAATGTGACTAACGTGGTCGACTTTGGCGCGTTCATTGCGCTCGACGATGGGCTGGAAGGGCTGCTGCACCTCAGCGAAATGGGCGACGGCTCGCTCAAGGAGCCGCACTCCTATGTCAAGAAGGGCGACCGGCTGCAACTGCGCATCAGCCGCCTGGAACCCGACCAGCGGCGGGTGGGCTTCACCCAGCGCTGGGGCGTGACCGAGGTTGAGGAAGGTGAAGGTGCTCCCGCGCCGGAACCCGAAGCTGCGGCAGCGGCAGAACCTGCTGAGCAGCCAGAGGCAGACGCGCAGCCAGAGGCAGCGGTAGATGTTGAACCTGCCGAGGCCGATGCTGCTCCAGAGGACGCACCCGAAGACGCGCCTGATGATGCCGCTGAGGAAGCACCCGCCGCGGAGGCATCTGAGGAAGTCCCGGCGGAAGAACCGGCGGAAGAACCGGCGGAGGAACCGGCGGAGGAACCGGC
>JAADYV010000489.1 GCA_010092855.1 Chloroflexota bacterium
CGTCCAGAATCCGGAGCGTGGCCCGTAGATCGCGCCGGGACGCAGGATGCAGTATGACAAACCTCGCTCTGCCCCCACGTCGCGCACCACTCGTTCCCCCTCGCGCTTGGAACGCACATAGGGATCGTGGACCGGACGTGGTGGCGTATCTTCGCAAACATCCGCGCGGTGACCATAGCCATAGACCGCGACGCTGCTGATGTGCACGATACGCCGCGCACCGCCATCCGCCGCTGCCTGGACCACATGCCGCGTGCCATCCACGTTGACGCGCCGCTGGTCGGCATAGGGTCCGCGCAGCGCCGCCGCCACATGGAACACCACCGCACATCCCGCCGCCACCTCGTGCATCCGGTCCGCGTCGGTCACGTCCCCCAGCACGATCTCGATCAGATGGGCGTGGTCGCTCTGCCGCAGGAAAGCGCCTTTTTCCGGAGAACGCGCCAGCGCCCGCACGCGCACCCCGTCGCGCGCCAGTTGCAGCGTCAGTGCGCCGCCCACAAACCCGGTTGCGCCAGTCACCAATACGGTTTGTCCCGCCAGGGGAGTCATTTGTGCCATCGTCTGTGATTTATCCTATCGTTGCGGTATTGTTGGCCTGCCAATCCGCTCCAGTATACCGCAGTCGATGCTATGACCAGAGCCCAATTTAAACTCCCGTTAACCTTCCACAAACCCACTTCCTACCAATTATTTGACATTCCAGAACATTAGTGCTATCCTAACAATGGATGATTCCGGTAATGCGCCGGTAGGGAGATGGTAGTTGTGACGTTAGAATTCGAGAAAGTCGTGCCCCAGGTGCAGCGCATGGGCCGCGCATTGGCGGCGCGCAACATCACCATGAGTGAGCGCTCGGAAGACGCCTGGGAGCGGCTTAACCGCCTGGGCGACTTGGACGCGATACATGCCCGCATCCAACTCGCACGCCAGCGTGACGCCGGGTTTCGCGGGGCCGCCCCGCTGAACGAGCCGGTAAACCGGGCGTATCCCCTGCCCGCTGCACCGCCGCGCGCGACATTGATCGCGGCTGACGGTTCGCAGGTGTATCCCAACCTGCACGCCGCTGCCATATACTACCTGACCAACGTGGGCGTTTTTGTGTATCATCATGGGCTGGACGAACTGCCCGAACAGATCACCGAGCCAGACCTGCGCTATACCGACGAATACGTGCGCGACCACCAGGGGCAGGTGATCACCAACACCGCCGTCAACGCGCGCCGCACGGTTTCTGAACTAAAAGCCCTGGCGCGCGAAGCCTGGAACCGCCGCGCGATGCCCTTCCCGCTGGTGGCTGTCAGTGACGGGCCGCTGCTGTTCTGGGTTGGTAAGGATGTGCCGGAAGGCGGGCAGCTCCAAAATGAATACATTGGCGCGCTGGTGCACCTGCACGATACCCACGCCGCCATGCAGCGCGATCACGGACACGCCACCAGCCTGGTGGGGTACGTCGACCGGCCTACCAGCGCATTTCTAGTCAGCCTGCTACACCTGGCCAGTCTGCACGAACGCGAGGTGCGGGCCGCTGCGCTGACGACCAACGGCGACCTGGAGGGCCTGATCGACCAGCCGGTGATGTTCCGCTTGCTGGGTCCTGGCGAACGGTCGGCGCTGCTGGTGCAGCAGTCGCCACAGAACAAGCGCTATCACGACAAGGGCAAGAGCTACGAGATCGCGTTCTTTTACCTGAACGTCAGCACGGATTTTCCCTACCACCTGGCGCGCGTCGAGATGCCGATGTGGGTCGCGCGCGAGCCAGAGATGGTTGACCACGTGCACGCTCTGCTCTACGAACAGTGTCGCATGATGTGGCGCTATCCCTATGCCCTCACCCGCGCCGACGAACTGGCCGTCATTCGGGGCCACGAGCGCAGCCAACTGGAGGAGTTGATCGAAGTTGAGCTGCGCCGCAATGACCAGGACGTGGAACATTCCGAAAAACTGGACAGCAAAGTCGTCCGGCATGGCCGGACACGCTACGGGCAATAAATATGCGCTTGGAAAAAACGTTTTTGACGAGGAGAAATTACATGGGTATTGCCAGAACCGGTTCTCGAAGAGTGGCCGTTATGCTGATCGCGCTGCTGGTGCTGTCAGTTGCGCCGCTGCCCGCCGCCGCCCAGGATGGACTGGACGACGAGGAACTGGCCCTGATCGACCGTGTGATCGCCGCGCTGGAAACTGCCGACAGCAGCAATTATACCGCCACCGCCGAAAGCCAATATGATTCTGAGTGGACGGCCACGCTCGGTGGTGAGTTCTTTTCCGCCACGACCGAGTCGGCCACCATTCAAACGAATGAAATGGTCATCAATACCCCCGATGGCCTCAATTTCCAGCGCCAGGTGACGGTGAATGGGTCGTATGAAATATCCGACGTGCCACCGGGGAGCTTGACACTGGACGGCGAAATCCGGCTGGTTGACGGAACGGTGTATGCACGGGCCGCCTACGCCGATCCCAACCCGGATTTGCAGCCGATTCCCACCGGTTGGACACCAATTACGCCTGCCGACCTGAACGTGTGGCCGGGCCTGAACATGCTCAATGAGCCGGCCTGGTTATTCGACGAAAACCGGGATCAGAGCAGCGTCCGTGACTATGGCATGAGCCGGGACGACCTGGCGGCCATGTTCACCGAAACGGCGCTTAGTGTTTCGCTGGAAACGGACACCTTGCCGGACGGTACCCCGGTGGACGTGATCACCATCGTCCTGGGGCCGGAAAGCATGGCGCTGATGGTTGACGAAACCGCAGATGACCCGATAGGCAACCTGCTTTTCGAGTCGGCAACAGACGCCTCAACCCGGACGTTCCGGTACATGGTGGATGAAAACGACACTATCCGCGTGGCCGAATACGTGGATAATTTTGAGGTTGTTGATCTGGACATCACCGAGTTGGCGCAAGCCCCGGAACAGGTGCTGCTCAACATGACCACCAGGTCCACCAACCGGGTCGAATATTCAGCCATTGACGGCGATCCCGTCCTGATAGAAGCGCCGGACCTGCCGGTGGTAGTTGTGCCGGAGGCCACCGCGCAGCCCTGGTGGAATGACCGGGTATTTTATGAGGTCTTTGTGCGCAGCTTTTACGACAGCGACGGCGACGGCATTGGCGATATCAACGGCCTGATCGAAAAGCTGGACTACCTCAACGACGGTGACCCGGCCACCACCGACGACCTGGGCATTACCGGAATCTGGCTGATGCCGGTGGCGCAGTCGCCCAGCTATCATGGCTACGACGTGATGGACTACTACACCATCGAGCAGGACTACGGCACCAATGCCGATTTCCAGCGGCTGATGGAAGAAGCGCACAGTCGCGGCATTGTGGTGATTGTGGACCTGGTGCTTAATCACACGTCGGTCGATCACCCCTGGTTCCTGGCGGCCCAGGCCGGTGATCCCCAGTACGAAGACTACTACATCTGGACCGACGACCCGCCCGGCTACAACGGTCCCTGGGGCCAGCAGGTGTGGCACACTTCCGGCGACCGCTACTACTTCGGCCTGTTCTGGGAAGGGATGCCGGACCTGAACTACGAAAATCCCGTCGTCACCGACGAAATGTACGACGTGATCGCGTTCTGGTTGGACGACCTGGGCGCGGACGGCTTCCGGCTGGACGCTATTCGCCACCTGGACGAAGACGGCCCAATCATGGAAAACACGCCCCAAACGTTGGCCTGGCTGGAAGACTTCCACGTGTACGTCCATACCCTGAACCCGGATGCGCTGACGGTCGGCGAAATCTGGGACAGCTCGGACGCAGTGGTGCCCTATGTCGGGGACCGGGTCGATATCGCGTTTGAGTTTGACCTGGCAGGCGCGATCCTGGACAGCGTGCGCTTCGGCAGCAGCAACGCGCTGGTGCGCCAGATGAGCGAAGTGTTGGCGCTTTATCCTGATGGCCAGTATGCCGTCTTCCTGACCAACCACGACCAGAACCGTGTCATGAGCCAGTTGGGGGACACGGACAAGGCCCGAGTCGCGGCCACGATCCTGCTGACCAGCCCTGGCGTGCCGTTCATCTATTACGGCGAGGAAGTGGGCATGGTGGGCACCAAGCCCGATCCCGAAATTCGCACACCGATGCAGTGGGATGTCTGGGATACGACCGGCGGCTTCACGCTGGCCGACGAACCCTGGGAGCCAATGGCGGCCAATTACCAGGAAAACAACGTCGCCTTGCAAACGTTCGAACCGGATTCGCTGCTGACCCACTATCGCAGCCTGATCCACCTGCGCACCGCACATACCGCGCTGCGGACCGGCGCAATGCTGCTGGTGGAGAGCAGCGACACACACCTGTATAGCTTCGTGCGCTACGACGCGGATGAAACGCTGCTGATCGTGGTCAACCTGTCGCGCAACCCGGTCGAAGACTACACGCTGAGCCTGGATGCCGGGCCGCTCATCGGCGGGGAAAACGCCGCTGTGCTCTACGGTCCCGGCCCAGTCGCTGCCCCGCAGATCAACGCGAGCGGCGGTTTTGCGGATTACGTCCCGCTGGAGCGTATTCCGGCCTTTAGCAGTATCATGATCCAGCTTGAGTAGGGTTTGCCCCGCTGTGCCGCCTGGTGGGTTCGCTCACCCAGGCCGGCGGGTTATGTGTTCACATAGCATCGGAAACACACTATGGTACAACAGTCAACAACTCAGCCCGTTATCGGTAATGTGTTACGCGCCAGCACGGTAGGATTCGTGTGCGGCACGCGCAGCCAGGAGATCGTACATCCCTCCTTTGGCGCGTTTGTGCGCACCCGGCACAGCCAGATGAGCGACATCGACGTGATCGGCCTGATTCATGGCATCAGCATCGATGACGATCCGCTCGTGCGCCAGATCATCCTGGCTAACAACCTGAATAACGGGGTAGCCCGTGACCAGCGCGAAAACCGCATGGTACCGGTGGAAATCGGGGTAGTGAACATCGGGTTCATCCAGTATGACCGGGTGTATCACAACCTGCCACCGCGCCCGCCGCTCAGCCTCGACCCGGTGCAGTTGTGCGATGAAGACACCATCGTGCGCTTCACCGAGCGGCTCGACTTTCTGCGGTTGGTGCTGAACACGCCCGAAGGCCCGACGGAGCAACTACTGGCCTCGGAGCTGCTGCACGCTGCCGACGCCCGTCCGGAAGACCAGCGGCGCGCGTTCCTGGTGGCTGCCGGGCGACAGCTCGCGGGTACGTTGAGCCATGACCTGCCGCGTTTGCAGCACGTGTTGAGATTGATCAACCCGTCATAGTTGCAGGCCAACGGCGTACCAACCGATCACAAGGCCTAGCCCGCCTGGAGAACAACCAGGACGGTTATGGTGTCGTCACCCCTGTCGGGATTTGTAGCGTGTTGAGGTTGCTGTTGTGCTTCACGGAGTTTCCGGGCAGAAACACCGTACAATTCCTCGCATTTGTGGTAAAAATGGGGTATAATCTCATTTAGAACACATGTTCGGTCTATATTCAATGGGGCTAAGGTTAGACGATGTCTCATAGTGAAGATATTCCTGTTGGTTCGGACAGCCTGGACGACTGGTTCCCGCGGGAAGAACCGGCAACCGCGTACCAGGCTGGACAGCGACTGGGCGTAGTCGTTGGCGGCTCGTTGAGCAAGGGCCTGGATGTTAAGCTTGATCCCGAAACAATCATCGAAGACCTGGCCGTCGGGCGCTACGTCGTTGTGCGCGGCTATTACAAGCGCTTCTTCTGCATGATCACCGATATCATGCTGGACGCCACCAACCCGGCCATCCGCAGCAATCCCCCCGACCTGAGCGATCCGTTCCTGGCCGAAATCTACACCGGCACGGCGGCCTTCGGCACGGTGCACGTTGCGCCGATGCTGTCCATCGATGTGGACGAGGGCGAACCCAAGCCGGTCAAGACCATCCCCAGCCACTTTATGCCGGTCGAGATCGCCACTGCCGACGACGTGAACGACGTGTTTGGCCAGGAAGACGCCACCCACTTCAACGTTGGCTCGCCACTGGAGCTGGAAGAAACCCAGATCAATCTGGACCTGCGGCGGCTGGTCGAGCGCTCGGTGGGTGTCTTCGGCAAATCCGGGACAGGTAAGAGCTTCCTGACGCGAATCCTGCTGGCCGGGATCATCAAAAACGACGTGGCCGTCAACCTGATCTTCGACATGCACAACGACTATGGTTGGGCGATCAAGGATGAACGTGGTTCGCAGGCTAAAGGGCTGAAGCAGCTTTTTGGCGGCAAAGTAGCCATCTTTACGCTGGACGAAGAAGCCACCCGGCGGCGTGGAGCCAGGGCTGACCATGTCGTCTCGATCTCTTATGGCGAAATTCAGCCGGAAGACCTGGCTATGCTCAAGACCACGATGGACCTGTCCGATTCGATGATCGACGCCGCCTACGAAATCCACAAGGTATGGAAGGAAGAGTGGATCGCGCGTCTGATCGACGCCTCGAACGACGACATGGAACTGCTCAAGGAGATGGTGTCCGCGAGTCCGGCCTCGGTGCAGGCGCTACAGCGGCGTGTGCGACGGTTCCAGCGTTTTGGCTTCCTCAAGCCCAATCCGCTGGATGACTCGGCCACCAAAATCCTGGAATTCATCGAGCAGCGCAAGAGTGTCGTGCTGGAGTTCGGGCGCTATGGCAATGCGCTGGAAGCCTACATCCTGGTCGCCAACTACCTGACGCGCCGCATCCACAGCCTGTACGTTGAGGCCGTCGAGCGCGCGATGGGCGACGAAGCGATGGAGCCGCCGCAACTGCTGATCACGGTCGA
>JAADYV010000091.1 GCA_010092855.1 Chloroflexota bacterium
CAGTCGGGGCGCCCGGATTTGAACCGGGGACCTCTTGCACCCCATGCAAGCGCGCTAGCCAAACTGCGCCACGCCCCGAAGTACGCTCAATAGTAGCCGCTGACGCAGGAGATGTCAAGGTCCGAATCAAAATACTGGCAGCCAACGCAGGCTACCCGCGAGGGTTCTCAAGGGATTCGCGCAGTCTGCACTAGTCGCCGGGTTCTGGCGCAGGAACCGGCTGAGGGCGGGATGATTCACCAGCGCGGGGCTGCGCCTGCGGAATGCCTCCCGGCCACCACGTCCAGCGCCCGAACAGGGCCGCCAGCGCCGGGTCCAGCACAGTCCGCACGACAAAGGTATCGACCAACACGCCGAACGCCACCGCGAAACCCAGTTCCGCCAGGCCCATGATTTCACCCGACATCATCGCCGCGAAGGTGCCGGAGAGGATGATCCCGGCGGAGGTAATGATCGAGCCGGTGGTGGCGACCGCCACGTGGACACCCTCGCGCACGCCATGATGACCGACTTCTTCCTTCACGCGCCCGAACAGGAAAATGCTGTAGTCTACGCCCAGCGCCACCAGGAACACAAACGTAAAAAACGGCACATACCATGTCAGTCCTTCCACGTCGGAGAAGGTTTGGAAGACAAGGTTGGTCAGGCCCAGGGTGAACGTGAAGCTTAGCACGACGGTGCCGATCAGGTAAATGGGAGCGACCGCGCTGCGCAGCATGACCAGCAGCACAATGAAGATCCCCAACAGTACAAATCCGATAGCGCGCAGCAGGTCGCGGTTGATGGTGTCGCGGATGTCGGTGCTGATCGCGGGCGATCCGCTCACCACAGCATCACCATCACCGGCATAGGGTTCCAGAACGGCGCGAATCGTGTCAACAGTGTCCATTGCGTCATAGCTGTTGGGATTGTCGGCTAGCAGCACCGTGATCTGGTACGCGGTGGGGATGGTGGTGTCGTCGCCGGATGTCGCTGCCGTATCTGCCACATTCAGATACTGGGCCTGCAGTTCGGCGAAAAAGTCGAGATCGCCCCCGCTGGGAATGGCCGAGAACAGCGCGTTGATTTCCGCCAGCGTGAGATACGGCTCATCGACCGACTCGAAGCGGGTGGCCAGCTCGTCTAGTGCGCCCAGCGCGGCGGGTAGGGCGTTTGGATCGGACATCACCGTCGCCAGGTTGCCGAGTTGGAAAAGCTCCTGCACAGGCTGTACCTCGTCCGCAGTTTCGGGGAAGCGTTCCACCAGCAGATTGAAATAGCGCTGGATCGGTTCCAGGGCTTGCATCAACTCGGCCCCTTGTTCAGCGATGGTGGCCTGGTCCGCATTTTCGAAGGCCGCGAACTCCTGCTCGAACAGCAGCGACATGGCGCGCAACTGCCCGTCAATGCGCATCAGGTGATTGATATCCCCATCCTGGCCCAGCGGGCTGCTCAGGCTTTGCACATCGTCCACACCATCCAGCGCCGCCAACTCGGCGGTGAGGATATCGATTTCGCGCGCCATCGTGTCGGGATCACGCTCTGTGACCACCACTGTCAGCGGCATAACGTTGCCCGGCCCCAACCCCTCTTTCATCAGGTCATACCCCCGCACGGCGCTGCTATCGTCCGGCAGGTCGGCCAACAGGTCATAGCTGGGATTTTGCGCGACGCCATACACCGACAGCGGCGTCATCAGCGCCACGATCACAACTACGACCAGCAGCGGGCGCGAGCTGACCAGCTTGGACGTCATCTCGTACAGCCGACCGTTGGCGCGGTGTTGGGCTTTGCCTGGCCAGAAAGCGTGGTTGCCCAGCGTCGCCAGCAGCGCAGGCACCAGCGTCAGCCCGGCCAGCAGCGCGATCACGATGCCAATGGCCAGCGCGGGGCCGGACGTGTTGAAAATACCCATTTCGGCGAACGCCATCGCCATGAAGCCTACGAAAATGGTCCCGGCGCTGCTGCTGATGGTTTCGCCGACCATGTGCACGGTGTGCCTGGTGGCCGGTTCCAGCCCGATATCGTCGGCCATTTCTTCCCGGAAGCGGCTGATCAGGAACAGGCAGTAGTCCGTGCCCGCACCGTAGAGCACAACAACCAGCAGCACGTTGGTGTAGGTGAACAAGGTCATGACCGTATCGCCCAGGTAAGCTACCACGCCGCGCGTGATCAGGTAGGACATGGTCACGGCGAACAGCGGGATGAGCGGGCTGACCGGCGAGCGATAAATGAGCAGCAGCAGGATCACAACCAGCACCACCGTCACCCAAATGGTGCGGTCCACGGTGCGCACGGCAGATTCGGCGGTGTTGTTGCCGATAGCGGTCGCGCCCGTCTGGTAGGTTTTGATGTCGTCGGGGCGGTTAGTCTCCAGCCATTCGTCGATCTCTTCGAGCGTGCGGGTGGTGTCGTCGTCCGTCGAACTGGTGCTCAGGCTGACGTTGATAAGCGCGATCTGGTTGTGGCGACCAACCATCAGGTCAACAGTGGTAGGGGAGTCGAGTGGATTGTTGACGCTGGCCACGCTCGGCGGGCGGTCGTCGCCGGCGGTTAACCAGTCGACTGTTTGGGTGATGAACATTCCGGCGGTGGTATCAGTTTGCGCCTCGAACGTTTCCGCATCTTGGTTCAAGATGCCACCGGCGTCTTCCGCGTCAACGACGATGATCGTGCTCTCCGACGAGAACTCGCTTTCGAAGGCAGCCCGATACACGTCGTCGGCGTGCTCGGAGGGGGCGTCGTCTGGCAGCAGGTCGCCCTGCTCGGACGTGGTCACGTCGTCCAGATTGGGAGCCAGCAGCGTGATCAGCACAGCGGCGGCGATCCAGGCGAAGATGATCGGAATGCGATAGCGGGTAGCGAAGTGACCGAGTCGTTCAAAGATCATACGGTGTGTGCTCCTATGATTGGGGAATGTCCGGGGCCAGGCCGGATGTAAAAACAAGATGGATCATGTGTGCCATTTGTTCGGCGGAATAGTCGTTGTCGGTTTCCAGCCACCAGTTGAGTAGTTGAATCAGGGTACCGGTGATGACCTGCGCGCGAATGGTGATCGGAAGTTGACTTTCAGCCCAATTTTCGGCGTGGTGCAGGTTTTGCTCGATGATATCGGCCATGTAGCTCCGGCCAAAGATGTTGAGTTCAGGCGATGCAGCTCCACCCAGGATAACCTGTAGCAGCTCCTGGTTTTCTCTGGTCCAGGTAAAGACGCGCGTCAGGCTGTCCCGGCCCCATATTTCAACCGATTCGGTCTCATGCCGGTTTTCCAGGATTTCCTGAAGCAGGCTTTCGAATCCCTGTTGGACCAGTTCACGGACACAGGCTTCCTTGTTGGCAAAGTGTTGGTAAAACGTACCCCGGCTGACATTGGCGCACTCGGTGATGTCGCTAATGTCCACCTGGACATAACCTCGCTGGGCGATGAGGTCTTGGGTGGCATCAAGAATTTTCTGATGAGTGGCCGCTTTGCGTTGGGCATGACGGTCAAATTCGTCGGACATTGGCATTTCTCGAATAGCAGAAAATGAACATGGTGTTTAAAAATGAACACGATGTACATTATAGCAATTAAGTTAATCGGGTGTCAATGCGGTGAGTGGTTCTTAATGTTTGTTCATGGTGTGATTCGAGATGTAGTGCGCTGTGTTGACTGCAGAATACTGTGGGAATACTGACGAATTGGGATGATGCACATATTCGATTTGTATTGGTTACATAACGGGATGGTGCGATGGGGCAGGTAGGTGTGTGGTGTAAGCAAAAAGAGGAGGACAGGGGTTGGCGACGACCTAGTCTCCCAGGGGGCAGCCCCCCCAGTACCATCGGCGCGGGTGGGCTTAACTACCGGGTTCGAG
>JAADYV010000490.1 GCA_010092855.1 Chloroflexota bacterium
CCATTTTCACG
Organism: Chloroflexota bacterium; assembly: GCA_010092855.1. Taxonomy (GTDB): domain Bacteria; phylum Chloroflexota; class Anaerolineae; order Aggregatilineales; family Aggregatilineaceae; genus TC-15. Next base: position 12 of record JAADYV010000490.1, read on the forward strand.
TCAGCGGCACGATCCTGTTCAGCAAGTGGTTAGGGGACCAGATCGGACAGGCGCTGGCGACCGGTGCGCTGGCGGATGTAGATGATCCCCGGTGGGAGCCAGGCGCGGTGGTTCTGGAACCGGACTTCACGGCAATGCTAGGCCTATCCGCTGAACGCTTCCAGGATTTCCAGCAGGTCCGCGACGGATTCGCGCTGCTGCCTTCGGACGCTGTTGTGCTGAATCCCAGCCCGGTGGCGCTGGACCGCGTGTTCTTGCAGACCAGCCTGGGCTTGCTGCTCGAATGGCAGGAAGAAACACCACCCGGCGACTGGCAGTCCGCGTTCGACCTGATGGTGCTGTTTGACCGGATGCGCTATCCGGTGGAACTGGACCTGGCCGCGTCCGAACAGGGAACGCTGGCGGAGTGGCGGCGTTCGGCGGAGCCAACGTTGTTGGACGGACTGGGCATCGACTACGTGTTGTGTCGCGTAGAGCTGGCCGGTTCGGAGACGGCTCATTGCCCGGCAGCTATCACGGACCACCCTGGCTATCGCCGCGTTGCCGAATGGGATTATGCGCCGCTGTACGAGCAATACGTGCTGTACCGGGTGGGAGAGTAGGCGATGGGGGTAACGTCGCTCGCGTTTGCGGGGTTTGTGCTGGGCGTGTTAACCCTGTACTACTTGCTGCCCCACTACCGCGCACAGAACCTGCTACTACTGGCGGGATCGTACATCTTCCTGGCCAGTTGGGATATACGATTTGCGGTGGTCTTCTTCGTGCTCACGGTGGGCACCTTCTGGCTGGCGCAGCAGATCGCGCGCCTGGATGCAGACCAATCCCCGCCCGTAAATCGGACCGGACACCGGCCTGGGCAACAGTCCGGACGCCGTGCTGCAAACCGCGCACTCTACGCCGGGATCGCGCTCAACGTGGCCGCCTTGCTCTACTTCAAATACACCGGCTTTTTTGTCACGCAAGCCACCAACGCCGTGCGGCATCTGGGCATCAACGCCGACACTGGCGGGTTATCGTTTTGGCTTCCCGTCGGATTGTCGTTCTACGTGGTGCAGGTGATTGCGTATCTGCTGGATGTGCACAAGGGTATTGTGCAGCCTACGACCAATCCCGTGACCTTTGCGCTCTACATGGTCTATTTTCCGCGTGTTGTGTCAGGGCCAATTGAGCGCGCCCGCGACCTTATACCCCAACTAGAAGGGGAGCGCACAATCACCAATGAGCAGCTTAATGCCAGTCTGACGCTGCTGCTGCAGGGCCTGGTGCGCAAGATCGTGATCGCCGACCTGCTGTTCCTGTCCATTCCCGATGGCATCTTCGACCAGCCGCGCGATTTCAGTTCGCCCGAACTGGTGATCTGGCTGCTGGTGTATGCCTTCGCGCTGTACAACGACTTCGCAGGATATACGACGGTTGTGCGCGGGGTAAGTGGCTTATTTGGCATCCGGCTCGTCAAGAATTTCACTGCGCCCTATACGGCTCGCTCCTTCAGTGATTTCTGGCAGCGCTGGCATATTTCGCTTTCGCTGTGGCTGCGCGACTACATTTTCCTGCCGCTGACGCGCGCGTTGTTGCGGCGCAGGCGAATGCGCCTGAGTATGCTGCTGCCTCCGCTGGTGACGATGCTGGTCAGCGCAATGTGGCATAATCTTAGTTGGAGCATGATGGTGTGGGGTGTGCTGCACGGACTGTACCAGGTCGCCGAGCGGTGGCAGTCCATGCGCCGTCCTGCTGCGCGCGGTATTGCCCTAGGTACCTCTGTGTGGCGACAGCGGCTGGCCGGGCTGCTGGTGTTTGTGCTGGTGGTGCTGGCATGGATTCCGTTCCGCACCACGCTGACCGCCACCGCCGATTATCTGGTCGGGCTGTTCTCTCCGGTCCGCTGGCTGGATGGCGGCGCTGACGCTGGCGAAATCATCAACACGCTGACCGTCAGTGCGGCGCTGTTGATCGGGCTGTCGTTTGTGCTGGACCGCTTGCAACCATCGGATGAACAGGTGCTGCGCGAGCGCTCGCCGCTGGTCAAGGCGCTGGTGATTAATGCGGCGCTGTTCGCCATCATCCTGGCCGCCATCGCCCAGCAGGACACGCCCCCACCCTTTGTCTACCAGGGCTTCTAACTCCTGCACAGTCGCAAGCCCAGATTCCTAGGGCAGCGTTTCCGGGCGCTGGCGCAGGTGCTGGTCAAAGAAGGTGATGGTGCGCGCGATGAGTTGGGCGTCACCTTCGCCATAGAACGTGTGCGGCTGGCCCGGATAAGTGTAGCACTCGACCGGTTTTTCCAGTTCCAGCAAACGCAGGCACAGGTCGATTGACCAGTCCAGTGGCACCAGAGTGTCGTTTTCTCCGTGGTGGATGCTGACCGCAGCCTGGATGCGCTCCAGGTGGTGGATCGCGCCGATAGCCTGCAGCGTGCTTTCTGGCACATCCAGTTCCCGGCGACCGCGCGTGCCGTCCGACCATTCGAAAATCTTGGTGTAGTTCTGCTGCTCGTCGCCGCTCATCGAACCATACAGCACCGCTGCTCGCACACTGGGGTTGACCGTGATCGCACGCAGCGAAATCCCGCCGCCCATGCTGTGACCCCACAGCCCAATCGCGCGCGGATTAGCCTGTTGCAGCGGCCCGCTCAGCCCACCGGTTTGCTGCACAATCCCGATCAGGTTCAGCACATCGCTGGCCATCCCCACCCGGAACAGGTTGGGGCCGTCGTTCGACGGGAAGTAGCCGCGCAGGTTGGGGTGCAGCACCAGGAACCCAGCATCGGCCAGGGCATCAGCATAGCGGGTTGTGTAGTCCAGCGTGTCGTAGTCGTCGGGATCGACGTACCCGTGCACGGCGATCACCACCGGATACGGTCCAGGGCGGGTGGTGGGCACGTTCATGAAACCGTAGATCGTCAGGCCGTCGCTGGGATACGAAACCAGGTAACGGGTGAAGGTCGGCAGCGTGGCCATTGTATCCTGGATCGTCAGTTCGCCAGCGCCGTAAAAACGCCCGGCCAGGTGCTCGATAGTCAGCTCGGCATAGGGATCGATGGGTGTTGGGGTGGGAGTTGGGGACTGGGTAGCACGGGCGGGAGCCGCGAGACTGGCCAGCCCCAACAGTATAATGGTCAGACACAGCAGGGCAAAACGTGTACGCATAATTGTGACCTGTGCAGCTATGTTAGCGATGATGTTTGGTCAGGGTGGTCGATCCGGTTTTCTCGACCAGCCAGATTGTAGCACGCTTGCGTCAATTGTTGGGCTGACTATTTCCTGGCTGCGAAATAGATGTCGGCCTCGATGACGGTGCTGTTTTGGATGTAGTGGTGGATGAAGTAAAGGTTGCTCGCCGAATCAAGCGCTGGTTCACCCGCAAACTGGGACACAATGAGTTCGGGCGGCTGCCACACACCGTTTACGTTCAGGGTGCGGTAGATGACCGGTACACCCTGGTCATAGCGCGTGAACCACAGCTCCGAGCCATCGGGCGTGATATACGGCCAACCCTCGATCTCCGAGGTGTTGACGGCGGCAATGTTCTCCGGCGCGGACCATGCCCCATCAGGGTCCTGGTAGGTGATCCAGATGTCTTTTTGGCCCAGGCCACCGGCGCGACTGGAATCGAAGACCATCGTGCGTCCGTCGCCGGTGAAGTCCAGTTCGCCGATGTCGTACTCCCCGTTGAGTAGTTCCCCGGCATTGGTCCAATTCGCCCAGTGGTCGCCTTGCCACTCCGCGATCCACATGTCGATTTCGCCGTAGTTCCCCTGGCGTATGGACCCGAACCACAACCGGTCACCGAGCAAGGTGTGCGCGCCTTCCAGCGATTCCTGCCCGAAAGTGTTAAGGTAGACCCGTTCGGGCTCGGACCATGTGCCGTTGGTCCGCTCTGCCCGATAAATGCCGGTCACGCCGTCGAACAACTGCTGGTCGGGGGGGACATCGTAATCCGGGGTAAAGAAGAAATAGAGCGTGCTGCCGTCCGGGCTGATGAACGCAGAGTCTTCCAGGCCCGCTGTGTTGACCGGGGCCCCCAGTGGTACCGGGTTTTCCCATATGTTCGCAAAGGCAGGATTCAACAGCGGCGGAATCTGGTCGGTGGCGGGCGTGATCTTGACAGCGTCGGCAGGAATGGAATTCGCGCGGGTTGGGGTATTCACTGTCACCGTGATCGCGGCTTGCCCCAGGTCATCCGCATCGCTGTGCGCTACTGCCAGCAAAGTATGCTCACCATCCGGCCAGTTCGCGGCCAGCCACTCGGCGGTGTAACCCTCACGGTCGGCGGCGGGGATACTGGCCAGGGGAACATCGTCCACAGAAAACGTGATGTCGGTCAGGGCGTCCGCGTCGGACACCGCGACTTCCAGTCTCACCATGCCATATACCTCGCTGCCAGCAGCGGGACTGTGCCAGGTGATGGC
>JAADYV010000491.1 GCA_010092855.1 Chloroflexota bacterium
CCATGATAGACATAATACGCGATCCGTGTGCCGTCCGGCGAATAGGCCGGATACCCGGCGTGGTCCAGGTGTTCGGTCAATCGCCGCAATTCCGTGCCGTCCAGGTTCATCACATATATGTCATCTGCCGAAGGCTGGCGCGAGGAGAACGCGATCACGCCACTGGCGTCGAGTGAGGAATCTTGCAGCCCGACAAAAGTGGAAAGGTCTGGGACGGGCGGCGCCGTGGGTGGCGGCAGCGGCGTAGGCAACTCCGGCATCGAGAACGACGGAGTTGGGGTGAGGGCTTGGCGAGCCGCGACTGGAGAAGAAGCGGAAAAGCACAATGCACATATCAGCACCAAGGCCAACACAGAAGCCAGCCAATAATAGCGTAGGGACATAGTCTATACCTCATACTCAACGCGGGGACCAAAGTGCGAGAATGGGAGGGGAAGAGTGGGCTGGTCTAGAGACGAAACGCCGCGCGGCCAGGAATATCGTCCCTGTGATGTTGTACGCAAAATCTGGTAGTTGTTAACGAAATAGAACAACGGAGTGGAACCAGTCCACCCCGCTGCTATTCGTTTCAAATCGGTTGTTTTGTACGTTGCGTGTTACCAGACCCAGACCACCGGGGCCGAGTCCGCAATGCCGCGCAATTCGAATTCTTCAAAGCGAATCCAGACCGGGCCGATATCGGTTTCGGTCTCGATGAGCGCCCATTGGAAATCGGCAGTGCGGCCAATGATGGTATACATGCCAGGAGCCACAACCCCGGTGGGATACGCGAAGTCAGGCTGGCTGTAGACGTTGTGCGGCACCAGGATGTACGCCTGTGGCATCTCAAGCGTGCCAACAGGTTCTTCCACATAGGGCACTTCGTTCCAGTTGCCCCGGAAGATGATGTACATGATGCGCACCCAGCCTGTACCCCAGATCGGGTGTTCGACGCGAATCCAGGGCAGGGTCGGATGTTTACCGGTTACGTCGAGCGACGTACCCCCGGTGACCGAGCCAATTGAAGCATATTCAACACCGGGGCCGTTGCGGATATTGAGACGCCCGGTATTGATAATGACGATGTTCTGGATTGGCGGCGGCGTGGTATCGACGGCGGGGATGAGTGACATATCGCCGTAGAGCGTGATGCCGCTGAAGTCCATCCAGCCATCGTAGTTGCCAATCACCACCTGGAGCCACATGCCGTCCAGCGAACGCGCGATCACGTTACCTCGTTCACCCAGGTAGGCGTCCCACATCGGGGCGCTGGTGTACGATGCTTCGTTATAGGCTACCTTGCGTTCGGCTTCGATCAGAATGCTGGCCGCAGCTTCGCCAGTGGGGACGCCACCCGCGTAGCTTGTGAATCCAGAAACCTGGTCGATATTGCCCGCAGACCCCACCAGGCTGATGTCCTTGACGGGAATCCAGCCCGCGCCAAACGGACCGGAGACCTGCCACCAGGTATTATCGGCAGTGCGGCCATAAGCCGGCAGTGCGGTGTTAGGCGTCAGCGTGCCGATTACGTCGCCGCCAGCCGGGGCGGTGGTGACTGGCGTCTGGGTATTGACCCGAATAGTGGGACCTTCAAAGGATGGACCGGGGTCGTAAACAACCGGGATAAGGTCAAGGTCGCCGCGCAGTACGGCTTCGTCCACGCTGATGTAGCCCAGACCCACAGGGGTGTCAATCTGCCACCAATCCCCATCGACGGTCAGGCCGCTGACAAAGAACAGCGACCCGGTTGGCGCAATGCCCAGCACAAATGAGTCCCGGTTGGGGTTGCGGTAGACATTGGCGTCAAACCGGTCCACGATGACCTGAGGCAGTTCGAGCGTACCCACCGGCTGTGTGACAACCGGCACGGCATCCAGAATGCCGCGAAACACCACCAGCTCGCTGCTGATCCAACCGATGCCATAGGGCGACACAACACGCCACCAGGATGTATCGTAGTTGCGCCCGGTCACCGGCAGCTCGATCCCACCCCGGACCGAACCGAGAATGGTAGTGTTGGCCGCCGGACCACTGCGGATATTGGCGGCCCCGGTATCGACCACCACGATGTTAGTAGCACCTTGCGCCAGAACAGGGGCGGGCGCTACAGATAACACGATTATTACTGCAATAAACAAGCTGATGAAAAATCTAGTGTTCATTCGTCCGTTCATGCCATCCCCTCCTGATAAACCTCTGTACTGGCAACCCGATGCCAGTTGGAGTCACTGTTCGGTTGCTCACGCAGCCACCAGGGAGCCATGTCGTTCAAGACGATCCAGGGCAGAGCCAACGCCCCTGGCAAACTGGTGATGGGTGCTTGCCAGCGCGGACCAGGAAAATACCTGCTCCATGATGTTAATACCCTTTAGTATACTCAAAACTTTAAATCGCACATCTTTTAGCCGATGCGCTGGCCAGAAGCACCGTCGAAGAGGTAGAGGCAGTCGGGCGGAAACCGCAGGAAAACGGTATGGCCGGCTTCGACGGGGACCTGCAGTGGCACTTCCACCGTACAGCGTTGGCGACCGACCTGGGCATAAAGCAGTTGGCGGCGCAGTGCGTGATGTGGCTCAATGAATTCGATCTTCGCTGGAATGCCATCATCGACCAGTTCGATATGCTCTGGGCGAATGCCAAGATGCACAGGCTGGCCATCCAACAAACCAGGCCGAATGCGCTGCACCGAAAACCCGGCTCCATACCAGCTGTCCTGGTCAACGTGGCCGGAAAACAGATTCATGGGCGGGGTGCCAAAAAACTGGGCGACAAATGCATTCACGGGCGCTTCGTAGAGCGCCTGGTAGGTGCCGGTCTGTTCGATCTTACCCGCACGCATGATGGCAATACGATCTGCGAGCGAAATAGCCTCGGCTTGATCGTGAGTGACATACACCGACGTGATCTTGTAGTGCAGCAGCAGGCGTTTGATCTGAATGCGAGTTTCGATGCGGCGCTTGGCGTCCAGGTTAGACAGTGGCTCATCGAACAAAAACACCTTTGGATCGCGGGCCAGGCAGCGTGCAACCGCAACCCGTTGGCGTTCGCCTCCAGAGAGCGTGGGCGGTTTGCGCGTCAACAGGTATTTGATGTCCACGCCCATCACCTCGGCAACGTGATGCAGCCGTTCCGGAATGCGCTCGGGCTGTTTGTGAATCAGGTCAAAAAAGGCGATGTTATCACGCGCGATAAGGTGCGGATAGAGCGCATAATTCTGGAACACCATCCCGATGCCGCGTTCCATTGCCGGGATGTCGTCGATCTTGCTGCCGTCATACAGCACCTTGCCTTCGTCGGGGGCCATGATCCCGGCGATGACCTTGAGCAGCGTGGTCTTGCCACATCCCGAAGGTCCCAGCACCGCCAGCGTCTCCCCCGTCCGAATCGTCAGCGAAAGGTCATCCAGCGCGTTTTCGCGGTCTGGCGGTTCATGGTGGGCCTGGGTTTCGTCAAAATAGCGCGCGGTTTCCCGGTCGAACACCATGCGCATTCCGCGCGCAACACGGGTGCTGACATTGGTGATGATGTTCCCTTGCGATACAAACGAATCGTAGCGTTTGGTCACATGCTGGAGCGTAATGGTGGTCATGGGGTTATGCCTCGCGGTAGCTGGCCAGGAATGCGCGAATTGAATGCAGGATCATCCCCGTGAACAGAGCTTGCATCCCGATCATGGCCAGCAAGACGCTGATCAATGCGCGGCCCGTTGCCAGGGTCTGATACCGGTTATAGCGGTTGACCACGTCCACGCCCAGCGTAAATCCAATTACCAACAGGATCAGTCCTGCCAGCCCGAAGAAAAAGAGCGGGCGGTTCAGGCTGACCATCGTGATAATGCCGTTGAGCACCTGCAAACCGTGTGTAAACGGGTTGCGCTTGGGGCCTTCGGCATAGGTCATAGTAACCGCCACTTCTTGCACAGCCAGACTGTGTTGCTGGATCAGGAACTGCATCTCGGATTCCATGGAGAAACCGCCGCCAGGCCGGAAACGGATTTTGTCCAACGCACGGCGCGACAGTGCGCGAAAACCGCTCTGGGAATCCGTGAGCGCGACGCCTGACGCCACATTGGTGGCCAGCGTGAGGGCATGTTGGCCGACGGTGCGCCAGCGCGGGATGTCGCTGTGCATCTCCAGAAAGCGCGACCCAACCACCAGGTCGGCTTCGCCCCGTTCGATGGGGGCCAGCAGCGATGGAATCTGGTGCGGGTCGTGCTGTCCGTCGGCATCTAGTAGCACGACGACGCCAGCATCCAGTTCACGAGCGCGCTGCAAGCCGGTGTTGATCGCTTGCGCCTTGCCCTGGTTGATGGCGTGTGGGATGAGCGTGGCCCCGGCTTCTTCGGCGACACGCGCCGTCGTGTCGGACGAGCCATCGTCAATCACAAGGACTCGGTCGACGTAGTGCCGGGTCTTGAGCACAACGCTGCCGATGAAGCGGTCTTCGTTGTAGGCGGGTATGACGGCGATGACCGGTTTTAAGGACACGGAGTCGGCAATAGTAGGCATAGGTTCTGTCGTCATGATTGTGTCGTCACAGCTTGGCGGCGCAGGATTGGCTCGGATTTTAACACGTTCTGGGGGTAACGAAAGGTAGCTGTGTGGGGGACGTATGCGGGTCGTAGGTTTTGGTGCACGCAAGCAGGCCCAAACTGGCATCAAATTGGGTATACTGGGTTCTTGGTTTCAGGCTAATTACACATTTTTCAGCAAAACGTGTGAGGTCGCTATGCGATTTGGGTTTCTGATAATACGCCGTGTGCTGGGTTTTTTGGTGGTTGGTGCAGTTATCGCTGGCACCCTGGGTTATGTGGTGTATGCCGCCAACGGTATTCTGGACGAAGTGGACGCGCGCGATATTCGCAAAGAGCACGACAAGCTGTCGCTCGAAACCGCCAGCGCTATCCCTATTGTTCTTACTGAAGAAGCACAAACCGTCGTCGCGTGGACAGAAACTACGCTTGACGCACCAACTGAAGCACTGCCTTCTGAATATGATGATTCCGTTCCCGATCCCAGCGAACTCTATGATACGTCCGATTTCGACCAGTTTGGCTTGGGGAACGACGCAGCCGTCACCGATCCTGGCCCAACATTGGCTCCGGAAAGTGAGTGGCCTGTGCCTGACCGCGCACCGGCGGGAGCAACGACACTTCCGTTGCTCGCAGCTACGACGCCAGTGGCCCTTGACGACATCGCGCCAACCACCGAAGCACCGACGGTTACGCCTACGCGCGAACCGACTGAAGCGCTGCCAACCGATCTGCCGGATTCGCCCACCGCTAACCCGACCGACTCGCCAACAGCGGTCCCGACTACGCCTGTCCCCACGCTGACGCCGGTCGCGCCCACCCCGCAACCTACAACCGAAACGGCGGAAGTGGCAGAAACTAGCCCGGTGGAGAGCGCAGAAATGGAGTCGCAGCCCGATCCTTCCAGGGCGGCATTGGCCCAGGACGATCCAACCCCGACGCGGATCCCGACCAACACGCTGCGCCCGACCTGGACCGTGACCCGTATACCCACCAACACGCTGCGGCCTACCTTTACGCTGCCGCCGTCAGAAACG
>JAADYV010000492.1 GCA_010092855.1 Chloroflexota bacterium
CTGGTGATATGGCCAACTTCGAGCTGTTGATCAACAGCGCGGCCCAACGCGGGCCGGACAACTGGACGACAATCTACTACACGTCCCTGGCCAAAGACCTGGGCCCGGCGCTGGAGCAATTCGATACGCTCATCGACCTGCGCCCGGACGACTGGTATCCGGTCTACATCCGGGGCGTGGTCTACTATCACACCGCCGGAAACTATGACCTCGCGCGCGCCGACTTCGAACAGGCCATCGCGCTTTACCCGAATGTGAACGTGCCGTACCTGTCGGCGACCATGCTGGCGCTGCGCCAGGGCCGCATTCCCGATGCGCAGGGCTATGTCGAGACGGTGGTGCGCGAGTATCCGGACATCACCACCACCATGCGTGCTCTGGACGCACTCTACGGCGAATCGGACAGCATGACCCGGTACGGGGCCTACTTCTATTCTGCCGGGACCTACCTGGCGCTGGGACTCTATCCGCAGGTGATCGAGGACGCCACCACGGTCATCACGGCGCTGGATGAAGACCCGGCGCTGGAGGTGCTGCTGCTCTCCGGCGCGATAAGCACCAACCTGGCGGACCTATACACGCTGCAAGGGCTGGCCTATTGCAACCTGGACGACCCGGCCAACGCCGTCACCGCCTACACCAATGCGCTGGCGATCACGCCCGACTTCGCAGTGGTGCACCTGCTGCGCGCGCAGTCCTTTCAGGCGCTGGGCCAGGATGAGGACGCCGCCGCCGACTTCGAGCTGGCCGTTGATCATACCCTGGGCAGCGATTTCGACGCCTGGATCGCCGCTGCGTTGGCCGGGGATTGGACATGCGAGACGTTTTTCGAATATGATGTAGAGTGACGAAATGTAGCATTAACGACCACGCTGGGGGGAACAGCCTATGCACAGCGGCCAGGTGATCGGCGGGCGATACACCATCACGGACAAAATCGGACAGGGCGGGATGGGTGACGTGTTTCGCGGTCAGGATACCCAGACCGGCGACCCGGTGGCCATCAAGCTGCTCAAGCCCGAGATCACCGACGCCCAGCCAGACCTGATCGAGCGCTTTGACCGCGAAGGTGAAGCGCTGCGCCAGCTTAACCACCCCAACATCGTTAAGATGCTGGCCACGTTTGAAGAAGACGACCGCCACTACATTGTGATGGAATACGTCAGCGGCGGCTCCCTGCGCGACCTGCTGCACGAACAGCCCCAACTGCCGGTCCAGCGCGTGATGGAAACTGCGCTCGACCTGGCCGACGCCCTGACCCGCGCCCACCGCCTTAAGATCGTCCACCGCGACATCAAACCCGCCAATGTGCTGCTGGCCGAGGATGGCAGCCCGCGCCTGACGGACTTCGGCGTAGCCCGCATGAGCAACCGCACGCGCGTAACCGAAACCGGTTCAGTGATCGGCACCTATGCCTACCTGAGTCCCGAAGCGTGCATGTCGGAAGACCTGGACGCGCGCACCGATATCTGGTCGTTTGGCGTGATGCTGTACGAAATGCTGGCCGGGCGGCGGCCCTTCGATGCCGAACAACCCGCCGCCATCCTGGTAGCGATTCTGCAGAGTCCACTGCCAGACTTGACCGAATTCCGGCCCGACACCCCGCCCGCGCTGGCCCACCTGATCGCGCGGATGCTGGAAAAAGACCGGGACCAGCGCATCCCCAGCGTGCGCCAGGTGGGGGCCGAACTGGAAGCGCAACTGTTGGGCCTGGACACACCGCTGCGCACCACCAGCGACCTGATAGCCGCTTTACCAGCAGAGTCGCGCTTCGCCACGCCCACACCATCCGAGGGCATGTCTAAGCCAATAGGCGACATCGTGGTCCAGTCTACGCCGCCTGTCGCGTCACAGACTGCGCCGCAAACCCCGCCTCAGACTGCACCGGATAGTGCCTCGCCCACAACAGCGGAGCCATCCGCCCAGACCGTGCCTGCCCAGCCGATCCCCCCCGCCGCAGGCCCCAGTCGCCGCTGGTGGTGGATCGGCGGTGGAGCCGTTGTGCTGCTGCTGGCTGTGCTGGTCATCGCATTCGGATTAGGCGGCAGCGACGGCGATGATACAAACACGTCATCAGACGGCAGCACAACACCCCCTGCCGCCGGCGTGTCATCCGCAGACGACGCGCTGCTCGCCATCGAACCGATTCCCGAAGGCGACTACATGGTGCTGGTGGCCCGGTTGGAGCCGGTGGGCGGTGTCGACGAACGAGATGTTGCGCGCTTCATCGTCGAGGACCTGGAAGAAGACTTCGCAGCCCGCCAATATCTGTCGCGCTTTCATGTCCGCTTCTACGACCGGGTCATCACTTCCGAAGCGGACGCCCTGGCCGCTGCCGAGCAGACCAGGGCCACCGTCATCGTTTGGGGGCGCTATACGCCCAACCAGATCACGCTTAACATCCAGATCGGCGTAACCGACGCTTTCCCACATATCCGATTCCCGCGTGAAACCGTCGAGAACGCGGCCAATCTGCAGGTCAACATCACCAGCGAATTCCAGGATTCGATCACGGTGCCGGTGCTTAGCGTCATGAACGTGCTGGCCACTGCCGACGGCGACGGGTATGAGGTGGCGCGCATTATCGCCATCACATCGGTCGTGGGCGAGAACAGCCCGCCATCGTCCGGGAATGGGATGGCCGATAATCTGTACGAGGGCATTCGCATCTACATGGACGATTCGGATGCCGCCATCGCATATTTCACCGAGGCCATCGACGCCGACCAGGGCAACCCGCTGTCGTACATGTATCGCGGCACCACCTACTTTCGGATGAGCGCATTTGAACTCGGTGCCCGCGACCTGGGAACCGCCCAACTATTAAGCGAGGAACAGGGCGTAAGTGGATGGGCCATGCCCGACTATGCCCTGGCAGTTTACCGCTCGACACGCGGCGATTGGCACGGAGCGATTGCGCTGCTGGATGAACTGATCGTCATCCGCCCGGACGACTGGTTCCTGGTCAACTACCGCGCCGCCATGCACTACTTCGCGGGCAACTACGGGCGTGCCCAGGCCGACTACGACCAGGCTATCGCGTTGGGTCCCAACGCCAACTTCCCTTACCTGGGGGGCGGGTTGGTCGCGCTGCGCGAGGGGCGGCTGGACGACATGCAAGCCTACTTCCAGTTTGTGGTCGAAAACTTCCCCCAATCCACCCTCGCCAACCAGGTGTCCAACGCCGTATTTGGTCAGGACGACAATATTTTCGGGCCGCTCTACACCGGGGCCGGTAATCTGTTGTTAGGGCAGTCGGATGCTGCCCTGGTGGAGCTGGCAGCCGCCCGCCAGATAAATCCCAGCTTGCCCGAAGTCTACCTGCTGGAAGGCCTAGCCTACTGCCGCCTGGAGAACTATGCCCAGGCGGAACGGGCCTATTCGCGCGGGTTGGCGTGGGATGCCACCACGCTCAAACAGCACCCCAAGCGCGAGCCGTTCTATGCGCTGTA
>JAADYV010000493.1 GCA_010092855.1 Chloroflexota bacterium
CATGGTGCCGCTGTTCATGGCGGGAGACAAACAGTATTTCTACTACACAAATCTGGTCGCCGCACAGAATCAGGTTGAGGTAGCGCTGTTTGGCGAAAATTTGCTGGAGACCACGCGCTTCAAATCAGGTTTCTGCGGCATCGCCCCCCAGCATGACTCCGAGAAGACGTATTCGCTGTCGTTGGGTAACAAGTTTCAACTGCTCAAGTATTACGGGCGCCAGTTTTTATCCAATCCGGCGTACATTAACCGCACCATGCTGGATACATTTGGCGCTTACCTGTCGTATTATTTCATATCGCATCAAAAGAACCTGAACGTTTTCCAATACGTTCGTTGGGAGGAAAACAAAATAGTTGACCTGCTCATTAATGAATACAATTGGGAAACTGCGCCCGATACGACCACAACCTGGCGCATTGGCGACGGTACGGCAGCATTTTACAACTACATTTATTATACGCTGGCTGGTTTCTCAGAAAACGATACCTTTCGCAGCAACCAGATTCGCGAGGGCATGGTATCACGCGAGGAGGCGCTGGTTCTCAGCGAGAGAGAGAACCAACCGCGCTATGAGTCCATCCAGTGGTATTGCGACGTCATTGGTATCGATTTTGCTGACGCGATAAACCGAATCAACTCCGCCCCGAAGCTATACTGCATTTGAGAAGGACTTGCCTTATGGCGCGATTCGCTGCATTCTCCCGCGACCTCATACCCGCCAAGCTCCGTTACCACAAAGCCTATCCGCTCCTTCTTGTCGCGGTGTTCCTGGTCAGCCTTTTGGCCGCCTATGCTTATGTCACCCCCATCAACCACCTGGATTGGGCGACCACCGCACAGGTTCTGCGCTACATGATGCGTTTTGAGAACCCCTATGCAGAAGGGTTGACCATGGACCCGGATCTATACGAGCTATATCCAGACTACGAATTCCTGGGGTATGGCCCCTGGATGTTTTTCTACTTTGGACCCTTGGCCTGGGCCAGTACGCGCCTAATCTTAGCGCTGACAATCGCGCTGTGGATCGTGATCATGGCGGACAGCGCGCAGCCCGCGGCGCTGCTGTTGATTCTGCATCCCACGTTTCTGATGACACTCGCCGCCGGCAACATTGATTTCTTGATCATCAGTGTCGGGGTGTGGCTGTTGTACCGGCATGACCGTGGCCCGCGCCTGGGTGTCGCCCTGATGTTGATGGCGATCAAACCCCAGGTGCTGCCCCTGCTTCTGTTGTTAGAAGGCATACGGATACTGCGGTATCGCGATTGGCCTGCGCTGGGCACGATGATCGGGATAGCGGGGGCCTCGTTTTTGCTGTTTCCGGGCTGGTTAGAATGGCCGCTCTCCGTCGTCGCGGATTATCTCGGCGTTTTCATCGGCGAATACTCCCGCCAGGATGTGGCCATCGGTGGTAAATATCCGTTTTCAATCTATGGGGCGTGGGGGGTGTGGGCTGCGCTGGGCGTGACGGTTCTGGTTGTATTGATTATGTTCCGGCGGTTGACGGAATGGCGAACGCTGGCGATCTTACTGAGTTTTGTCTGGACACCGTATGTCAACCCATATAGTTACACTGTGCTACTGCTGCTGTTCCGCCGCACCGCAGCATGGCGCACCATCCTGTACCTGGCGATTAGTCTCGCGTCGATTCCGGTGTTTTTTGATGAATGGCACCGGCACGAGCGTTACGGGTTGCTGCTGTATCTGCTGCTGGCTGCTCTGCTCAGTACCCCCGAACCGGCCCACACTGAGGAGGCTATCGCGCAGCGCCACGATCAACCGCTGCTGCCATTGGTAGCGCGCGTTATTCGTCGTCCGACGATAGGACTGCACAGCGCATAGGTTAGGCCAAAGACAACGACAACAAATACGGTGGTGCTGTAGTATCATGTTCACGGGCGTTACCGAAATCGCTCAGTAGTTTCCGATCGCACCACCCCTTCTAACCACCGGAAGCCCGATCCGCTGACGGAGCGTTTTCAAGTTTTTTGAGGAAGTGCCAGTCTATCGACCCCTCCTCGATGTCCAGCGTATAGTTCCCGCCACTGAGGAACTGGTAACCGCTGACGACAATCGTATACTGGCCATCAATCGGCAGCCACAACCCTTCGATCAGCACGTTAGAGGCGACGTCGGATTTAACGTCGTCGTCGAAATGGAAGGCGGTCAGGAGCAGCCCATCCGGCGCAACCACCGTCATCATCGGTTCAAACATCCCTTCCGGCAGGGACTCGCCCTCGCCAGGCGTCGTGCCATTGGCCGGGTTATCGGCATACACACCGATGTTCAGCGCTTCGTTAGCCTGACCATCATACGTCCAGAGCTGGCTGGCCCCAACAGCCACGCTGCCGCGATTTTCGCCGATCTGCGCCGTGAGAACCGGGCGGGACGGCGTCTGCGGGGTGACGGAGGTCGTCTGTACCACATTGATCGCGGGCGCAGTAGTGGACGGCACAGGCGGCAGGTCGGGCGGGTAGGCGGCGCTCTCTGGCAGATTGCCATCCGCATCACACAGCGGCTCAATCTGGTAGGCCGCCCGCTCGTCACAGGTCAGGTCACGCTCGTAACGGTTCTCGAAAGTCCAGGCCAGCAGTTCGGCGTCACTGTCGATTCGCCAGAGTGTCCCCTCGGTGGGGCCTGTTGCAGTGAAGAAACTGCGACCATCCGAGCTGGGCCAGAAGCCGGTAACGGCCTGGTCGTAGTGCCGGATCATCTCGCCCGTCGCAACATCCCAGACGGTCACTCCCTCCCCATACGTCCCGCAGAAGACCGTTTGCCCATCCGGGCTGAAGACCAAAGAGGCGGGTGGGTTTGCATTTCCCATGAACTCGCGAACCTGGGTGCCGGTTTCCAGGTCCCACAGGATCACTCTGCTGTCAAATGCACCTGAAACCCCATAACGTCCGTCCGGACTGATGGCAACGACCTCTACGCGAAAACTGTGGCCAAGCAGCCGGTGAATGATATCGCCGGTGGCAACATCTCGCACGAGTACCAGGCCCCCAGTGGTACCGATCAAGAGCTGGCTTCCATCCGGGCTGAAAGCCAATGACCACTGGCATTCGCTTTCCGACTCAGGGGGGTAGTATTGCAGCGGTTGGCCGAAAGTGGGCGAGACCGGGGCCACGTCCCACAGCAGCAAAGCGCCACCCCCGTCGCCTGAGAGCGCCGTCCGGCCATCGGGACTGACCACCATAACCATAACGC
>JAADYV010000092.1 GCA_010092855.1 Chloroflexota bacterium
CTGTTTTTGGCGGCGATTGAGAGCTTCAACGCCGAAGGATCGGTGGCCGTTTTCGAACGCCAGGTTTCCGGCGATTACGTGGCTGATATGCGCACCCTGGCGCGCGTGATGCACGAGTCGATGCTGCGCGAGTACGACGGGCTGCGGCTGCTGATGTGCGAATCGGACCTGATCGACGAGGTGCGCGAGGGGGCCGCAGCGGGCAGCGCCAGCAACCACGCCCGGCTTGCGGGCTATTTTCGCCAGCAGATCGCGGCGGGAGTGGTGCGCGCCGATCTCGATCCGGAAGTACTGGCCCACGCCAGCGACGCGCTGTTTTCAACGGCGGCGTTTTACCGGCGCGGGTTCGGCTCGGAGATTCCGGCGACAGTGGATGACGAAACGCTGCTCGATCAACTTGCGGACCTGTTCGTACAGGGGACGCGCCAGACGGCGGAGAAATGACAATGGCTACGGTTAGAAGAAAGGGACTGCGCGTGGTGGTAATCGGAGTGGTGCTGGTGGTTGGCCTGATTGGTTTAGTATGGGTGGGGTTCCAGGTCAAGCCCCGTCCGTTTGACGCTTTCGCCGAGCGAACGGCAGCGCTCGACACAATTCCGATCCCGGATGATCTGCCCGCGCCGGTTGCGCGCTTCTATGCGGTCATCACGGACGGCACAGGCGTCGTCCCGGTGGTGGACTCGGCGGTATTGACCGGGCGCGCGGATTTGCGCATCAATGGGATTTCGTTTCAGGCACGGTTCCGGTTTACACATGAGGCGGGCGTGAATTACCGCCACTACATCGAAGGTACATGCTTCGGACAGCCGCTGCTCAAAGTGAACGAGCGCTACGTGGACGGTATCTCGCGTATGGAACTGCCCTGGGCTTCCAGCGCGGACGAACCACAGATCAACCAGGCGGCGAATCTTGGCCTCTGGGCCGAGTCGATGTGGCTGCCCTCGGTGTTCCTGACCGATCCGCGCGTGCGCTGGGAGCCGATTGACGCGAATACGGCGCGCCTGATTGTGCCGTTCGAGGAGGGCGAGGACGAATTCACCGTCTATTTCGACGCGGAAACCGGCCTGATCACGGAAATGGTCGCTTTGCGCTATAAGGAAGCCGACTCCGCTGCCAAAACGGAGTGGATCGTGCGCGCGACCGGGTGGGCCATGTATCACGGCGTGTTGATCCCGGTGATATCAGAGGCTGAATGGGACGACGAAAACGGCCCCTGGGCAGTGTTTTACATCGAAGACGCAGTGTACAACGCGGATGTGAGCGACTACATTCGCCAGAAGGGACTCTAGGCCACCCGTCGCCCGAAGCGTTTTTGGCCCCCATTCCCAGCCTTGTTGTGTTTCAGGCTGAACTATGGGATGGGGGCTGGACTGTGCAGAGGGCTTGCCAGCTACCCTAGCTTGACGGCGGTGCCGCTGGCGCTGACCATCAACATGCTGCCGCCGCTGCCAATGGTCTCGTAGTCCAGGTCCACCGACAGGATCGCGTCCGCGCCCATCGCTTGCGCCATCTCGGTCATCTCCTGCACCGCGATCTGCTTGGCTTTGCGCAGTTCTTCCTCGTAGCGCGTGGACCGCCCGCCAGCGATATCACGAAACGCTGCCGTGATGTCCTTGAGGATGTTCGCGCCCAGAATCGCCTCGCCGCTGACGATGCCCAAATACTCGGTGACGTGCTGCCCTTCGATGGTTGGTGTGGTGGTGACAATTACCCGCCTACCTGCGCTTTGTGACTGTGAGATGCTCATGCGTCTTCCTCCTCCTCAGAAGGTGGGTGCTCGGACTGCTTTTTGGCTGCTCCCTCTTGCTGGGCGGCGAAGGCGGCACCGAGGGCCACGCCGATGGCGACGCCCATCCCGATGCCGATGGCGATATTGCCCAGCGCCACGCCGACGCCAGCGCCAATCGCGATGCCGATGGCGATCCCGACTCCGAAGCTACTACCACCTACGGCGCGCGCTGGCTTGGGTTGCGATTGTTCCGGGCGCGCGGGCCGGGTTGCTTCCAGGTCGTGCTGATTGTGTTGTTCTTCGCTCATATTGTTCACTCCTGTCAATCAACGTCTTCATTTGTTGGGACCCATGCGAAGATTCTCTCTACGTGTGTATCCAACTGGGTTGTTTCACCGGTAGTGGCGTCCGCCACAATCAGTCGCTGGTCGGTGATGATAAACGCAAACGCGCTCCCGTCCGGTGACCAAGTTCCCGTCTTACGTATATTTAATCCCGCAGCCATGCCGAAAGGCTGATCGGCAACCTGGAAGCGCTCTTGATCGGCGTCGTAAAAGACCAGATGCCGCAAGATGCGAGGATCATCGCCAGCTACAGGCTCACCGGCGCGTCCAACAATCAAGAATGCCAACCGGTTGCCCTGTGGTGACCATTGAATGGCACGTCGTGGGTCAATCTCGGCATTCCAGAATTGCACATCAAGATTTCGGTCAGCAACCATGTCGTAAACGCGCAGGTCCCAGCTATTGAGCGGGCGTATATACTGATACACAAGATAACGACCACTCGCCGACCACGCGGCGTTGGAGTACCCCTGCGGCCTTCCTAAGGAATCTTCCCCGGTCATCAATATCGTATTGGGGTCTTCCAAAATATGGAGTATCACTTGTAAATTGTAATCGTAGACGACGAAGTCATAGTCTGTTGCACATGAAGCGTTTTCGCCTTCGCCTTCCGGCACTGCACCGGGACAGCGTTGGTACAGATACACGCCTTCTGTTTGAGAAGGAAGAATATAGTTTTGTCTAATGTACGGTACCCAGTCTGGCACGGGCGGGTACGGTGACCGTGGCAGTGGTTGATAGCTAGACGGCACCAATGCACCGCTTGATATGTCATAAAC
>JAADYV010000494.1 GCA_010092855.1 Chloroflexota bacterium
CGCATTTCCTCGACGTGTGCATAGCGCCCGTAGCGCACCTCGCCGTTGGTGATCAGCGGGTCGTGGCGGATCACGATCACGTTGCCCCAGCCGGGCAGCCGGTCCGCGTAGGTGACCACGCCCGATGCCGACGCATACACCGGCGAATGCGCGTCCGCATCCCAGTACGGCTCGTTCATATTCAGGTCCGCGCCGGTATGGTAGGAGGTACCGCTGCGGTAGAGCACGTCGTAGCCGGTGGCGTCGAACCAGTTGCCGGGCCAGACCTGGCTGCCGCGCCGCTCGGAGGCGGTCCCAACCGGGCTGTCGTAACCATCGGCCAGGTACTTGTCCGTCGGCGTGATACCCACAATCTGCCGCCAGCGCACCGCATCAAACGCGATCTCCTTGTCGTTTTCGCCAGTCAGGTCGTTCAGGAAAACCACGCCCGCCGTCGCGTCGTTGGCGTCGAACTGGTACACACCCAGCGGCACCCACAGGTTATAGTAGCTCGCCTGGCGCACGGGGATTTCCAACTCGGTAGAACGGCCCAGGACGCCGTGCAGCTTAAAGCGCGCGCGGGTGGTAGTGGCGTGACGGTTGGGCACAAACGCCGAGACTTCGTACCAGCCGCTGGCCACGAGCTGCGGGTCCCACCGCGCCCAGACGGTGCTGGTGCTGGGCACCGTATCGGTATACTTCACCGACCAGCCCCAGGTGCCCCGGAACGAATCGAACGCCTCTTCGGGCGCTTGCCCGGTGTGCGTCCCGGCGCGGAACTGCGCGCTATCGGGGTTCACCACCACTTCGATGCCATACCGTCCCTGCGAGGGGGGCGGCGTGGGATCGGGGTCGTCGCCATCGCCAATATCGTGGTTGATGGCCGGGAACTCGACCGGGCCGATGATGCCGAAGCGCCACCACGAAATCCCGGTCGCCTTGAAACGGTCCACCACAAACTGGCGCGCCTCGTTCATCTCGTTGACCGGCGCCGCGCCCGGCAGCACCGGGAACAGTGGCAGGCCATAGTCTGCCCAGGTGCTGAAGCCTTCGTTGAGCACCTCGCGCATATCGCGCTGGAAGGTTTCCCAGTAGACCTGCAAATGCACGCTGTTGACAAAAGGCCGCCATTCTTCCGGGTAGATGCGCGGCTTGTGCTGCGGGCGGGGATCAACCGCCATCGCGATGTGGAAGCGCCCGCCTATCCCGCGCCGGATACGTGTCATCAACGGGCGGATGGGTTCTTTACCCGCCTGCCAGAAGCCCGCATACGGCTCGACGTCCAGCACCATCGACTTGACGCCGGGCCGGTTGCACACTTCGATAATGCGGTCGCTTTCCCCGGCGACATTCTCGCCCTTGACGACTGCCCAGGCATGAAACTCCATGCCGTTCGCTTCGAGAATACGCACCCACTTGTCGACGCTGGCCACACCATCAATCGCCAGGTCCCGGTCCGTATCAAACTGTCCCTGCCAGTATTCGCCGTCGCTGGTCTTGACCCAAACCTGCTTCACAGCGGGTGCCCAACGTTTGATGGTGGACACCATATCCTCTATCGTCTCTTCTGCAATGGAGTCGCCCTTCCAATGCCAGACTCCGACCTTTCCATCATAGGGTGTCGCCATGCCCGTGACTCCTTGAATTCACCAAAATTAACCCAAAACAAATCTAGCGGTCTAAGAAGCATAGTATTACGGATTGCCGGAAATGACAACCGGACCAGACAGCAGTCCCCGAAAAATACAACGACGTCCGATTGGACGCCGCTGGAGATGATGCCAGAAAATTCCTTGCCAGGAAACATGGTGCCAGAAAGAGACGATCTGGTTATGTAGCCCGGATGCCTGCTTCAGGCCCTCAGTTCAGCTTACGCGGTTTGGACTGGCGGCCTTCCCACCCGACGGGATACAGCGCCAGATCGAGCGAAGCCCACAACCGACGCGCATCGGTTTCGGTCAACGCCACCATCCAGGTATCGCGCTGCACCCACCCGACCAGCCGGTAGTTGCCGTCCTCGCCTTTGACCACTTCCATATGAGTGGTGACGCTGTTGCTGGGTGGCGCGCGCAACGGAGCCGTCGCCGCCAGGGCCGTGACCAGACCGGCTTTCTCCGGGTAAAGCAGCGTGGTCAGCTTGAACCACATCACCTGCGCCGCACGCCGAGTCATCACGTGCACCCACCGCTTCGACCCCTGCCCCACGCCGCCCAGCACCAACGTCTGATCGCTCTCTTTGTGGCTTACAAAGAGGTCAGTCGAAAGACCGTATTGGTGGCTGGACGATCCCGGTGTAGACATCGCGGTTGTCCTTTCTGTCCATAACGCGCTGTCCGTAGATAGCGCACCTACCCCATCAAAGCTTTACGCTATTTTAACATTACTTTGAAGTTTCGGCCCCAAATCCAGAGTATACCACTTCCATCTTTAACTTTACTTTAAGTATACGTATCCCTCACCAGACAGGCAATGGCGTATGTAGAGGTATAAGCAATTGTTGACAAACCTATACAATGTTCGCTGCAAGGGAAAAAACCGGTTAGCAGCCGGTTGATTTTTGGTGATCGATGGCACGGCCTGGTTGTTCGTGGAGAAGCACGCATCCCCAGTATAATCGAGCATGAAATGTGCTTTTGGTACACATACGCGGCGGACGCATCTAACAACCAGGGCAATCCGCAGAATGCCCCACCCGAATGCAGCGAAAGGACAGGCAAACATGGCAGCACGGCGCAGAGTACCATTCATCCAGATGGTGCTGTTGATCACGGCACTCGGATGGAGCCTGGCGCAGTCCCCTGTCCCGGCCACCCACGGCCAGGACGATCCAGACCGCACCCTGACCTATGGCCAGACGGTCACCAGCCAGCTTTCCAGCGCGGCCCCGGAGGAAAACTGGACGTTCACTGGGCGCGCCGGGGACGTGATCTTGATCGACATGCGCGCGGCGAATCCCGGCGAACTGGACACCTATTTGGCGCTGCGTGACGCCGCCGATGAAACGCTGGACGCCGACGACGACGGCGGCGAGGGCGGCAACTCTCGGCTGGGGCCTTTCGTGCTGCCTGCCGACGGCGATTACATCATCCGCGCGGTGCGCTACAGCGGCGGCGGCCAGTACACGCTGCGCCTGCTCGATCTCGGCGTGCTGCCGGTCCTCACTGCCGGGAAGCCGCTGGTTGGCCAGGTGGATGAAGAAACGCCCAGTGACTACTTTGTGCTGACCACACCCGCCGATGGCCAAGTGCCGCTGCTGCGGCTGCATGTCGCCGACGATGTCCGCTACCAGGACCCGATCCTGTCGGTCTACGGGCCGGACGGTTTGATCACCTCCACCGCGCGCACCAACGAAGCCACCATCGATCCATTCGTGCCCCAACCCGGCGAGCAGTACGTAGTGGTCGTGGCGTGGAACCCGGAAAGCGATGGCAACGTATACGAGTTAGACCTGACAGCATCGGAGGTCGCGCTGCTGCAAAACGAGAGCCCTGTGAACGCGACCCTGACGGCGGAGGAGGACGTGCAGACGCACTTCTTCCGGGCCGAACGGGGGCAGGTGGTCCGCGTGGCCGTGATGCCGCTGGGCGAGGAGTACTTTTTTGGCTCGTTTGCGCCCGAAATCGACGTGACCACGCCCGACGACACGCTAACCCTGTTCAGCGCGGAAGGGGCAGAAGGACGCGGCGTGGCCACCCTGCTCGCCATTCCCGAAGACGGCGTGTACCGCGTCGAAGTCCGCAACAGCCTGGACAACGACGCCATCGTCACCTACTCGATCAAGGCGGACTGGATCGAGGGCGCAGAATAACCACCATTCACGGGGAACGCTGCCCCAATCCAGCATCACTGGCCTCACACCGGCGGCACACCTCAAATTAACCGGGCGGATTGCCAGGTCATCGCCAGGGCCCTGCATCCCGCGCAGTCCGGCAGCGAACAGGAGGAAGGCATGAAACGCTGGTTCAGTCTCATCACCATGTTGGTTGTGATCGTCGCGGGAGCAGGTTACACTCCACAGGCGGAGGTGCTGGCGGCGGCCCAGGACGACGGAGAAACGTGCATCGAGCAGGTTATCGCTATTCAGGCTGCCGAGGGTGACGTGGTAGACCGCTACCGCCCCTTGCGCGTGGTAGACATCCATAACCA
>JAADYV010000495.1 GCA_010092855.1 Chloroflexota bacterium
CGCCGCATAATCCCTTTTTCTTTTTGAGATGTAAAATTCCGACTCTGCTGCAATTTGAGGGAAACTGAACGCGTTTCAGTTGCCATCAAGTGATTTGGGTTGTTTGGTTTGCTGCGATCTTGGTCTTGTTGGCTGTTCCCATATTCGGCGCAGAATACACTACCAACAGCATACCAAAGTGACCCCCTCGAAAGGATGTAGGATTACGGTTTTTGATAGGGAGTATTACGGGTTTTCGAGTCAAAATTACGGTCCGAGGGGAAATGACGTGCTATAATGCCAGAAAATGAGATGGAGTAGGTACACGAAATGGTATCAACGCAATCAATTTCGGTGAATGTGTCTGAGGAACTGTACGAGCGTATTCGCGACATCGCCGAACGCAATGATCGGTCGGTTGAGGCTGTCTTGCGCGAAAGTCTTGAAGTGATGTTTGGGGCAGAGTCAGAAGAAACTGCGAACCAAACCGCTCGCTTGCAAGACTATCGGGATGATCAACTCTGGGCGGTGGTGTACCAGCGGATGGCCTGGCCGCAACGGGAACGGCTGCGTGAGTTGGTGGCTCGCGGCAAACAGGGTGATCTGACTGCTGCTGAACAAACCGAGCTTGAGACCTTATTAGATCGAGCCGATCATTACACTCTGCTGCGTTCGCAGGCGTTACATTTACTCAAACAACGTGGCCATGATATTGATCGCTATCTGAAGCTGGGGGCGTAATGGCACCGATCCCTGCCGATATGCGCCAACAGGTCATTGAACGTGCCGGTGATCGGTGTGAATACTGTCAGGCTCCGCTGGCGATTGTGGTCGAAATGGAGATCGATCACATTGTGCCCGAGTCGGCAGGTGGACCAACCGAATTGGATAATCTGTGTGTGACGTGTGTCGGCTGCAATGGCTTCAAACTCGCTTTTCAAGAAGCGGAAGACCCCGAAACTGGCGAAGTCGTTCCCCTCTTTAATCCCCGCCAGCAAGACTGGGTCGATCATTTTGCCTGGAGCGACGATGGAACAGGTATGGTTGGGTTGACCCCAACAGGCCGTGCGACGATTGTCCGGCTGAGGATGAATCGGGAGCGGATGAGCGAGGCGCGACGATTATGGGTAACTGCGGGCTGGCATCCACCGCGCTGAAGCACACTCGGATTGTCCTGTCGGTCGAACCGCAAGGGTCGCCTCCGCGACATTTCACTGTCACGCTATAAAGCTGGCGTTCCGCCTCTCCCACAACTCATCTCCGTTTTGGAGCAGTTGTTTGGTTCCTTTGAAATGCATCAAGGATGAGGGGTACAATAATTCCAGCCCCTCATCCTCATTCGTTTTACGGTGCTTCGCGATCAACGCGCATCGGGTCATCCAATGCAATGATCACCGGCTCCATATCAGGTAGGCCGGGGGCTGTGTAACGAATACCTTCAAAGGGTTCCGGGCCTGGACCACCGGGGTTGAAAAACGCACGGTAGCCGCCTTCCAATGCGGGAATCTCCACAAATGTGACGTTGCAGGCCGCTTCTTCATCACCGACTAAAATGATGTCGATATAGTTGTCACGGTCTTCTTGATAACAATCGGCATTGTAGATGCCTTCATCAGGATTCTCGCTCTGCCCCAAATCCGGCAAGCCAACGACGCGCAATGTGCCGCCTGCGACCTCGTATTCCACAACGACTTCTTCGAGGAGGACCGTTTCACCGTCTGCGCCATTGACGTGAACACGGAAGAACTGCTCATACATATCAGGGCGCACACCTGTGACCCCATCGGGAGAAAACCCGCCCGTTGTGAGAACAAGAATACGGAAGTTGCCTTCGTCATAGAGCACAAATTCGTCGCTAGGCAGGTAACTGAACCGTTCCAATATTCTGATACCGCCTTCGCCGGGTGATGCATCGCCAACGGTATTGAGCTTCGCGCCCACAAGCTTAGGACCCACATCATAGGGACTAGAGTCAGTTTCCCATGAGAGACCGACGGCATTGAATTCCTGCCTGTTGAGTCCGATGAGCAAGAGTGGGGTGTCATCATCCACAATGTCTAGCCGGACAGGGTAAATTGCGTCGGCTCCGCTGCGCATTTCCCCCATCCCCTTATCCAGCTTACGCTGGTTGTTGCGTTGTGCATGTCAGTATCGGCTATGTCGCATGGCCACACCGGCTGGTTGACCGGATCAGGGATATGCACGCTGTACAAGACGTTCGTCAACAGCGTCGCCGGTCATCAACTGGCCTGCGCGTACTTCCTGCACGCGAGGGATGCGCCCAGCCAGGTCGCGGTCGTGGGTCACAAGGACGATCGTCTTGCCGTTTTTCACGAGTTCGGAGAACAGGCCGAACACGCGCTCCGCGGACTCCGGATCAAGGTTTCCGGTCGGCTCATCGCCGACGATAATCTGAGGATCATTGGCCAAAGCTCGGGCGATGGCCGCTTGCTGCTGCTGTCCATTGCTGATCTCGGCGGGGTACTTATCTACGAGGTCGGCGATGCCGACGCGATCCAACAGCTCCAATGCCCGTTGGCGACGCTCACCATGCCATCGCCCGGTGTAGACCATCGGCATGATGACATTCTCGTAGACGGACAGGCTGGGTAGCAGTTGGAAAAACTGAAACACGACCCCCACATTATGGCCACGCCATTCGGCCACCTGGTCCTCGTTCATTTTGGTCAAGCGATGTTGGGCCACGTGAACCTCACCGCGGGTGGGCCGGTCAATCCCAGTGATCATGTTGATCATCGTGCTCTTACCACTGCCGGATGGACCTACGATGGCGACGAATTCGCCCGCTTCGATCTTGAAGGTGACGCCGCGCAGGGCATGTATTTCACCGCCTTTGATCTTGTACACCTTGTGGACATCTTGCATGTCAACCACGGTTGTCATGTTGATTTACTCCTTCTATGTCGGTTTCAGTCAGGCTGTGGCGCAAAACCACAGCCTGACTTATCGGCTAATCGTGACGCGCTTACTGATAGCGCAGAATTTCAGAGACGGTTTTGCGGGAGGCCGAAACCGATGGCCCGATGCTGGCCAGCGTGGCGACAACGAGCATCCCTGCCAATCCGATCAGTGGCATTAGTGGACTGTAGCTATAAGGGATGAGGTCTCCGACGGGCAGCAGGCTGTTTAGGAGCACACTGATGCCCACGCTAAAGGGGATGCCGATGATCCAGGCGATGATGCCCACCAGAAGACCTTCCACCAGAAACTGGACAATGATGACGGGCGACTTGGCGCCGGTAGAGCGCATCACGCCGATTTCTTTCTGGCGCTCGAACACGCTGATAGCGAGCGTGGTCAACAGCCCGATGGCGCCCACCGCGGCCATCACCGCCGAGGCAATGTTCAACACCACGCCAATGCTCAGGATGGTTTCGGATGCCCGTTCGGACACTTCCGCCTGGTTGGTGAAAGATGAGGTAATCCCCGCATCGACAAGCTCTTCGTTGATGTCCTCAATGATCGCATCGACCTCGCGTGCGCTCAGGCCATCGCTTTTGGTGGTGACCAGGAAGGAATTCGGTTCGGGTGTGCCTTCCAGGCTCACACCTTCTACGCTAGCTAACTGCTGCCAATCCATGGCGACCAGTTGAGCAGGGGCGTCACTTTCAGTCAGCTGCGGCGGCGGGCTAAACACCGCATTGACGGTGAAAGTTTCGTCAGCCAGAGTGATGGTTTCACCCACCCCGAGGCTGCTGCTGTTCGCCAGCGCCTCGCTGATGAACACGCCGCCATCCAACTCGGCCCCTCCACCAATGAACCCGGCGGTTTGGGCGTCGATTCCCCAGGCAGCGACCTGGTTGGTTGCGACAGCATCGGTAGCAAGGGCAGTGAAGTAACTGTTGGGCTGTGGCGCTCCCTCGACATACCCTGCCAGTGTAGCGACCTGCTCCCACTGCATGAAGGCCAGCGGGAAGGGGACTTTGGCAATGCCGAGCACCTCAAGTTCGACCGGCGAGCCAGCGATATTGACCGTAACCGTATCGCCGATTTTAACATTCACGCCGTTGGCGACTTCGTTGGTCAACACGATCACGTCACGCTGCGTGTTTTCGTCCCAATTGATGGCGCCGTCAGTCTCGAAATCGATCAGCTGCGCGTCCAGATCAATCCCGTTAATGATGACCTGATTCGTGCCGTTGAAATCTGAGATGTACCCCTCTAACTGGCCGCTGAACGTCGACCCCGGATACACGTCTTCCACCGCGGCAACGTTTTCCAACAGAAGGTTACGAACGGTCTCATAGTCCTGATCGCTGGTCGGTTGTACGGTGATATCGTACTGGAAGGTGCTCAGGATGGCTTGCAGTTCGCTATCGATGGAGACAAACACCGCGGATACCCCCATGAATGCAGCGACCGCCATCGTCAAGGTGGTGACTGTGAGTGCCAGGCGTCCCTTTTTGCTGAGCACGTTGCTGAGTGACTGCTTGATGTTGATGGGCAGCGGCAGCGCGCGCACTAGCCTGGCCAATGGTCCGATCTGGCGTCCGCTGGAGATGCCCAGGTCGGTCATTGCCTCCAAAATCGATACCTTTGTGCCACTGCGTACAGGGATAGAAGCCGCGATCACCGGGACCGCGATACCCAAACCAACTCCCAGCACAATAGCTGAGGTCGAGATGGCGAATTCGTCGATGAGGGTGTTGGAGAAACCGCCGATGAACACTGCCAACTGGTATCCGACCGGAATACCCAGTAGCACACCCGGAATCATGCCCAGCAAGCCGTAAATCAACGCGATGCCAGCATACATGGTGAAGGTTTCCAGACGCGAAGCCCCCAACGATTTCATCACCCCAATCTGACGCCGCTGCTCGACCACGATGTTAGTCACCACGTTGATAACCAGGAAGCCGGAAACCAGCATGGCGATCACCGCCAGCGCTGCCAGAATAGTGGCGAATTCCTGCGTATTCTCAATGTACCGGTTGTCTGCCGGGTCCTCAGATTGGGTGAAGACCGCTGCATACGGCGTCTCGTTCGTGATAGCGTCGGTGAAACCACCCTGGGCTGCTTCAGCTGTGGGATAATCCTCAAAGCGTGCGAAGATCGAGCTCAGGCCCTGGAACCCAGTGAGACGTTGTGCGTCCGCATAGGCGGCGTAGAGGGTCTC
>JAADYV010000496.1 GCA_010092855.1 Chloroflexota bacterium
ATCACGCCCGTGGCGCTGGAGCGCGGCTCCAAGTTCGCCATCCGCGAAGGCGGTCTGACCGTCGGCGCTGGCGTCATCACCGAAATCCTTAGCGACTAAGACGAGTTAACGCCGGGGTGAGGGGAGAGACATTCCCCTGCCCCGTCTGGATGAAGACGTTATGGCGAAGAAAAAAGATGTTCGGATGGTAATTCACCTCGCTTGCACCGAGTGCAAAGAGCGGAATTACACGACTGAGAAGAACCGGCGCAACGATACGGCGCGTATCGAACTGAACAAGTATTGTTCGCGTTGCCGTAAGCATACCATGCACCGTGAGACGAAGTGACCTACGTGTAGTGGGAGGAGCCTGGCTCCTCTATGTAGGGGTGTAGCTCAATTTGGCAGAGCAACGGTCTCCAAAACCGTAGGCTGTGGGTTCGAGTCCTACCACCCCTGTCTAATTGATTGGTTCGCTACGTATAGACACCGTCCCTCGCGACGGTGTCTTGGATATAGGTTGGTTAATTGCCGAGGAGTAAACAGTGGCACGCACACGCACTCGCACAGTTGAAAAGTCGGGGGATCGGAAAGAGCAACAAAAAGCGGCGGGGGCCGAAAGCCGGCGGCCAAATCATGAGGCTGCTGAAGCCGAAGCAATTGCTACCCGCAAAGATCGCCCCACTCCTAGCGCCCGGCAGGTAAAACCGCGTGGCACTGGTTCTACCGGCCTGCTCAACCGCGTATGGGGTGTCCGGCATGTGGTCGCCTATCTTCGCGGTGTTGCTTCCGAGCTGCAAAAAGTCACCTGGCCCTCCAGAGAAGAAACGACACGCCTGACCCTGGTGGTGCTGGCCGTTACGACGGTTTTTGCGTTAGCGCTGGGTGCCCTGGATGCGTTCTTTGGATGGTGGTTCCAGCGTGCGTTTCATGCCGAAGATGAGTTGTTCTTGCTGGTAGCCGCTGGTGTCGCTGTGGTTGTGGGTGGATCGTATGTCCTGTTCCGCAACCGGATATAAGCCCTGCTAGCGTCTGGGGGTGAGCCGAAGCGGTCGACGCCTCGTTGAAGCTTTGCTGTGAGTTGTTTTGCCGGCGAATGTCCCGACTACGTCCGTTGGTTTAAGTTGATTGAGGGTAGGTTGATGTCGTTTGAAGAGGAATATGACAATCAGGACGTAGATTTCGATCCCGAACCCGTGTACCTGGATGGAGACGATTCCGAAGGCGAAGAGTTGCCCAGCGAACGAGGTGAAAACCTGGGCGAGATCGCCACGATCTTCGGTGAAGGCGCAGACCAGGGCGAGACAGTTGACGGACCTGGCGGAGACGATGGTCGCCGGTGGTACGTGGTCCATTGCTATTCTGGCCAGGAGAACAAGGTCCGCCACTCGATTGAGCAGCGCATTGAAACGATGGGGATGCAGGACCGTATCTTCGACGTTGTAGTGCCCACCGAAGAAGAAATTGAGGTGCGCGAGGGCAAGCGCCGGACCATTGAGCGCCGCGTATTCCCTGGCTACATCCTGGTGCAGATGATCATGGACGAGGACTCCTGGTACGTGGTGCGCAATACGCCCGGCGTAACGGGGTTTGTTGGGATGGGCAACGAACCCACTCCCCTGCGTCCGGAAGAAGTGGCGCAGATCATGCGCCGTATGGAAGCCGAGGCTCCCAAGATCAAGGTCACGTTCCGGCCCGGCCAGAAAGTGCGCATCATCGACGGACCGTTCAACGAGTTTATCGGAACCGTTGGTGATATTGATATGGAAAAAGCAAAAGTGCGCGTGTTGGTGTCGTTCTTTGGCCGCGAAACACCGGTCGAACTCGACTTCTTACAGGTTGAGAAAGCATAGGCTCCACCCGCACTGCAACATAATTGATCGGTCGCAGCCCCCATGGTCATTGTGGGGGCGAACGCTGTAAAACAAGGACGCAAAAAAACATGGGTAAGAAACTCAAAGCTATCGTCAAGCTGCAAATCCCGGCGGGTAAGGCGAATCCGGCTCCGCCTATTGGTCCTGCGCTGGCCCAGCACGGCATCAACCTGATGGGCTTCTGCAAGGAATATAACGCCCGCACCAGCAACCGCATCGGCGAGATCGTGCCGGCTGAAATCTCGATTTTCACCGATGGCTCGTTCAAGTTCATCTTGAAGAGTCCGCCGACCGCATTTCTGATTCGCAAAGCGGCAGGGCTGGACAAAGGCTCGTCGGTGCCGAACCGTGACAAGGTCGGCAAGCTGACCCGCCAGCAGGTCCAGGAAATCGCTGAGGTCAAGATGAAGGACCTCAACGCCAACGACATCGAAAACGCCATGCTCCAGATCGAAGGCACCGCCCGCAGCATGGGCGTCGTGATTGAAGACTAGGTAGGGTTGACGTTTTCGCCTGTGAATGGCGAATATGTGAGTACAAATGTCAACACGGCCTAAGCCACCACAGGTTTTTGGTTGTGGGAGGGCAAACCGCCCACTAACACCACTCAGGAGATAAGTAACGATGGGAAAACACGGTAAGAAGTATATGGCTGCCGCCGAGAAAATCGAAGCGCAGCACCTCTATACACCTGAAGAGGCGATTAAGCTGGCCAAAGAAACCGCGCCGGCCAAGTTTGACGAGACGGTCGAACTGCACATGCGTCTGGGCATCGACCCGCGCCACAGCGACCAGCAGATTCGCACCACCGTCATTTTGCCGCATGGTCTGGGCAAGCAGGTGCGCGTCCTGGTTTTTGCTGAAGGTGATGCGGCACGCGCTGCCGAAGAAGCCGGCGCAGATATCATCGCGGATGACGAGATTATCGGTAAGATTTCGAACGAAGGCTGGACCGAATTCGACGTGGCGCTGGCCGTGCCGGAGATGATGCGCAAGATCGGGCGGTTGGGTAAGGTGTTGGGGCGCAAGGGCCTGATGCCGAATCCGAAGGCGGGCACCCTTGTGCAGCCTGACGACATTCCGCGCGCCATCGAAGAGGCCCGCGCCGGGCGTATCGAATTCCGTAACGACAAAACGGCCAACATCCACGTCCCGATTGGCAAGGTCAGCTTCAGCGAAGAGCAGTTGCAGGGCAATATGGCTGCCGTGATGGAAGCGATCCGCCGCGCACGCCCTGCCGCCGCGAAAGGTACTTTTATGCGCCGTGTGGTGATTACCACCACGA
Source organism: Chloroflexota bacterium (assembly GCA_010092855.1). Taxonomy (GTDB): domain Bacteria; phylum Chloroflexota; class Anaerolineae; order Aggregatilineales; family Aggregatilineaceae; genus TC-15. The sequence goes on from JAADYV010000496.1 coordinate 3,139, forward strand.
TGGGGCCGGGTATTAAGATTGATCCCAACATCGCGTTGTCAATGGGTACCTGATTGCGCTGATTGAGTGTGGGCAAGACGAAAAAGCGAAACGGACCGGGAAGCATGTAGCTTTCCGGTTCTTCCGTTATCGGACAAGCCGAGGAGGGGGCGCAGTATGAGTGTGACCATTGTTCGCGGCGACGTGTTTCTGACCAGGGCCCAGGCGGTGGCTGTCGGGTTGAACGCTGCCGGTCGAATGGAAGTTAGTCCCTTGTTCACGGCGCTGCGCGATCGTTACCCGGTGTTTGTCAGCGAATTTCACCGCCGGGGACGTGTTGGTGCACTCACGCCAGGTGAGCTGTGGGTGTGGCCCGACAGCCAACCCTGGTTGGTGGGCATGGTGGTGCGGGAAACGCCGCAGGGTGCAACGCGGCTGCGATACGTTGAAGCGGTGCTGCACGCGCTGCTCCACAACGGGGACTATACCGGCATCCACAGCCTGGCGATCGCACCCCTGGCGGATGAGGTTGAATGGCCGGCTGTGCGCGACTTGATCGCACGATACCTTGCCTCGGCGACGCTGCCGGTGGTGGTGTACGATGAATATTCGCCGGGAACCACCGCTGACGAATCTCTACTCGACGCATAAATATCCATTGTCAATGCGTGCCCATTCCTCGACGGCTGGGCTGGTCGAGCGCCCGTTGATGACATCGTCCCAGATGCCGATGGCCGAGTCGTAATAACTCTGCGTCTCGGAAAACCACTCGTCGTAATCCAAATTCACCACTCTTGGACTGCCGTTGTAACACGCAAATGCCAACCCAAGATCACCCCCTGCAAAGAGTTCCAGGCATTCCCGAAAGATAAATAACGAGCGCCGGACGTTGGTGTTGGGATCGAGCATGTTGTCTCCGGCATGGAAGTTGGCGGGAATGACCTGCATCAGCCCCATCGCGTAATCCGGTGGGGGCGACATAGCTGTAGGATTGCCGCACGACTCGATCTGCATAATGATGGCAACCACATTGGGGTTGAGGCCATATTCTTGCGCCCAACGCACGATGTCTGCCTGCCAGCGCAGCACCTGCGGTTCGTAGAACGCAGCCAGTGGTGCATCGGTGTTGTCTATCGTCTGAATCCCCCGGCTGTTTGGGTTAGTCTGGCTGGTCGTGCTTTCATCGTCTTCATCCAGCCGGGAGAAAATGAACCGGTCTGCGCCCAGCAGCAGCAGCGCAAAACCGGCAGCTAACACAACCAATGCAATGGCGCGGCGTTTCGCATCCATACGCTGTCCCCCAGGTAGTTCGTGTTCTAGGTCGGGTCAATGATTTGCAGTGGATTGGGCACAAAGACCAGCACAAAGATCACCAGGGCCAGGTAACCCAGCCGTCGCCGCCGTGAATCCAGCACCGTGACGTTGTCCAGCGGCATGGTATAGCCGCGTCCCAGCAACAGCAATAAGATTGTCCAAAATATCCAGGCCGAATTGAACAGCGACAATGTGACGAAACCCGCCATCACCGGCCAGTAGAGCCGCTGCGCCCGGCGGCCCAGCAAGGTATACGCCACATGGCCGCCATCGAGCTGCCCCACAGGAATCAGGTTCAGCCCGGTGATGAACAGGCCCGTCCAGCCCGCTTTGGCCATCTGGTTGATGAACACGTCTTCGTTTTCGTTGGGCAGCAGTTCCCCAAAAATCGCCAGTTTGCTCCCGGCATAAAACAGCGAATTGCCTTCCAGGTAATAAGCCTCGTTGGGCAGTGGCTCGATGTCCGAGGTCGCCAGGCCGATGATCAGAATGGGAACGGCTACCACCATCCCGGCCAGCGGTCCTGCCACGCCGACATCGAACAACACCTTGCGGTTGCGCATCGGCTCGCGCAGTTGAATGAATGCGCCCAGCGTGCCAAAGAAACTGAGCGGGAACGGGATGAAGTACGGCAGCGTGACGTTGACCTTGTGATGCCGGGCGGCGAAATAGTGGCCTAGCTCATGCGCGCCCAGGATCAGTATCAGGCTAACAGCGTAGGGAATCCCGCGCCATAATTCGAAACTGCCTGCTCCCACCAGCAGCAGGCTAAGCAGCGTCGCAACCAGCAACACGGCGTTAGGCCACCAGGGGCGTGGCTCGGGGCGAACGCGACCCCGGAGCGCGATCACAACATGTTGCCCGGCGTCGTTAGTGGTCAGCAGTGCGTGATGATCCAACGGCTCAAACTGCTGGTCAAGCTGGTCATAGGCGGTTTCACTATCCAGCCGCAGCACACCTGTGAAACTCATTGTGGCGTTCGTGCTGGACTGGTATTCGGTCTGGTGAATGTCCATCACTTCTGCGACGGCTGCTTCCAGTTGTTGGATGACCGGGTTCTGCTGCTGTACAGTTGGTGCCACTGGCTGCGGTACAAACGTGTTTTTACCGGTAGCCAGGCTAGAGGGTTCGTTGAGCATAGATTCTTCCGTTCATTATACGATGTTGGCCTGGTCGGGCGAAAACAGGTTGAGCTACAAAACATCGCACCGACCACTAACATACCCGCCAATACGGTCTACTCAGAAGATAGCAAAATTATATCCCATTCGTCAGTCTCGGCATTCAGTTCCAGGATGCCACCATCTTGCATCTGCAGATACAGCGTGGCAATGCTGGGGTCCTCCACATCCGACTGGTACATGCCATCAAACGCCAGTTCCGGTGTAAGCGCCCAGCCCAGGCGTTCCTGAACGCGCGGGTAGCTGCGCCAGACCAGCCCAAACCCCCGGATCGGCTGGTACAGGTCTTGCTGTGGCGGCACCAGGCTATCGTCGCGTTCCTGATCGCCGTCCTCAAAATCGTCCGTATACTGCGTCCAACTAGGGCTGCCGCCGTCTTCGAATATGACGTAGATGCGGTCCATCCCCTCCACCCAGATCATGCGCCCGGTCTGAAACAACTGCTCGGCCTGGCGTGATGGTTGAGGTGCGGTGGCAGGGCAACTGGGCACCTCGTCGTTAGCGGCGCTGAAAAACCACAACTCCTGGCACTCTAGTGGCACCAGCAGCGGTTGTTCGACGTAAGCTTCGCTGTTTTCGGCGGTGAGCAAAAAGCGAGAGACTTCGCCGTCTTCCGGGCGAGTCGAAACGGTGATGCTGCCGGTCGCATTCACTTCCCAGAAGCTCTGGCGTTCGCCTTCCTCATCGACTCGGTAAATGCTGGCGCTGCTGGTGCCGTTGACTTTCCAAAACAGGGTGACATTATCGCCGGGCGCGATGCGTTCGTTTTCGGCGGTGAAGTATTCGATTTCCAGGCCAGCCAGGGCGGGGACAGCCGTCGGTGTGTAGGTCAATGGTGCCGGCGTCCACGTCGGCCCCAGGGGGCTGGTTGGTGACGGACCGGGTGTGGGCGTGGTTCGTGTGCGCGTCGCAGGTGATGTACTCGTTGGCTGCAGTTCGGGGGGTGTCCGCGTAATGGGGGTGGCGCTGGCTAGGACCGGTGTGTAGGTGGCAGCGGGCGGTGGTATAGGGGTGTCTGTGATGGGACGGGACTGTACCACGACGTTGCCGGTGGGCTGGGCCATCGGAGCCGTGTTCCCGCCGCATGCCACCAACCCAAAAGCAGCGACCAGCAGCAGCTTTATCACCCGCACGCGCATGAAATGCTTCACCATGGTTGTAGAGTAATCAAGAAGTGGTTGCGCCCAGCAAGGGAAGTTCCTGGGTAGCTGGCGCTTCGATGGGCACGGCGAACGTGAAGGTAGCCCCGTTGTTTTCGGCGCTGCGCACCCAGATACGCCCCCCATGTGCCTCGACGGCCAGCTTGCAAAAGGCTAGCCCCAGCCCAACGCCGTGTGGCATGTTTCGCTGTTTGAGGCGCGAGAACTTGTCAAAGATCGTAGCTTGGGCTTCTGGGGGGACGCCTGGGCCAGTGTCTTTGATGCGCACAAAGACCTCGTTGCCGCTGGCAGCCGTGCTAACCGTCACCGTACCTCCCTCCGGCGAATATTTGATGGCATTATCCAACAAGTTCGTCAGCACACGCTGGACCATCTCGGCATCAATGTACAGCAGTGGCAAATCATCGGCTAGAGCGAAGCGCAACCGGATCGACTTATCTTCGGCCAGGGGTTGGACTTGTTCGACAGCTCCAGAAATCAAGGAACTTAGCTCAGTATTGGTGCGGGTCAGCAGCTTGCGACCTTCTTCCAGATATTGGACATCTAACAGGGCATCGACCATACGCCGGGCCTGGCTTTCAGCCCGCGAGGCCACTTCGAGCAGGTTTTGTACAACGTCGTCCTGATAGTCCGCTAACAACCTATTCAGCGCTTCCAGGCTGGTGTGGATGTTGCCTAGCGGCCCGCGCATATCGTGGTAGACCATCGCGCTCAGGTCACGCCGCAACTGCTCCAACTGTGTTTGTGAGCTGAGATCGTGCTCAATCCACTGGATATGGTCAACTTCGCCGTCAGTGCCATCGATCCGTTTGGCATACACCTGGACCGCTTTGCTCTCGCCGTCTTTGGTCCACACCACCGAGCGAAAACGCACCTCTAACCCGCGTTTCAGGTGCTCGAACCGGTCGGTGCTGATCGGGCCAGTGCCCATACGATGGACGGTGGAGATGTTGTGCAGCAGCAGTTCTTCGCGTTCATAGCCCAGAAACTCACAGGCGCGGCGGTTAACGGTCTGGATGTCGCCTTGCAGGTCGGTGATGATGATGGGCACAATGGCATCATCAAACAAGGTGGCAAAGCGGCGTTCAGCCTGGCGCGCCGCATCAAGCAGTAAGGTGTTGGTCTGGGCGGCTGCGCCCAGTTCGCTGATAGCGCTGGCGAGGTGAACAGCATCGGCTGTGAAGTAGCTGCGCGCCGGGTGCGCGAGTGTCATGACCCCGACCACGTCCCCCGAATGTATCAGGGGCACGCACAGTGCCGATCCTTCCTGGGGCGAGAGTGGCTCGTCGGGCAGCGGCAGCCACAATGAATTGCTGGTGACATCATTGATGATGATGGTGCGATAATTATGCAGCACAAATCCAACCAGACCATCGGCCAACACCCTGTCCAGCACTGGGCGTGGATTAACTACTGGGCCACTGCCCAGCGCATAAACGGCCTGGATTTCGTTTTGTTTGAAGGCGATGATGCTGGCATGGGGGGTGCCCAGGGCTTCCGCCGTAGCATTGAGCACACGCTGCAATACGTCAATAGGGCGCAGTTCGGCATTCAGTTCGCGTACCAGCCGGTACACGAGCGCCAGCCGCAGCATTTCACTCAACCTGGCCTGAGGTCCCTGTACTGTGCTCAATCTACACCTCATTATTTTAGATTTGACTCAATGCCAATTTTATCATAGACAGCGAGCCTTTACCTAGCTCGTTGATGTCGATTTTATAGGCCGCTTGAGATAACGGATCGGTGCAGGCTTAAGGCTGTCGGTTACGCCATTGATGACCAGTTGGCGGGCTTCCGGATCATGTTGGAAATCCATATCATCGGTGGGGATCACCAGCACGGGGCAGCTGTCCCAGCGCTCAATCCATTCCTCGTACAGGCTGTTGAGGTCGCTCAGGTACTCCCGCGAAATATCGCGCTCAAAATCTCGTCCGCGCAGCCGGATACGGGCCAGCAGCGTATCCACATTGGCCTTGAGATACACCAGCAGGTCGGGTGGTGGCAGGAAGGCTCGAATGCCCTCATAGAGATCGTGATAGGCGCGGTAATCCCGGCGCGTCAACTGGCCGCGTTCATACAGGTTGTGGGCAAAGATTTCGGCATCTTCGTACACGCTGCGGTCCTGGACGACGGAACCCGGATGGTCGACCAGTTGGCGGTGGTGTAGGAGCCGGCGCGACAGAAAGTATACTTGCGAATGGAAGCTCCAGCGCTGCATATCCGAATAAAAGTCGGCTAGATACGGGTTTTCGTCAACAGCTTCATAAAACGGCTTCCATCCAAAAGCCGAGGCCAGGATACCAGTTAAGGTCGATTTACCGACGCCGATGTTGCCGGCGACAGCAACGAAGTATTTATCCGATGGCCTGGGCTGCATCATGAGTGATCTCCTTCGGGGGGCGGGACGGTCCATTCACGTTCTTGATTGATCTGCATTTTTTCCAGGTAGGCGGCTTCCAGGTCAACGCCAGTGTAGTTCGCCAGTTTGATGACATACGCCAGCACGTCGGCCAGTTCTTCCTGGATCGATGGTAAATTGGCGTCCAATTCCCCTGGAGATTGGGAGCGCCCTGTGGATTGCGCGCGCCAGCGGTATGATAACGCCCGCGCCAGTTCGCCCATCTCTTCCTGGAGCAAGATGAAGTTCAGGTAGGGATCGGTGGCAAATTGTTTGGTGCGGTCGAGTTCGCGGTGAAACCGCTGAAAATCTCTCAGGCGTCGCGTGGTGTGCTCAAGTCCCATCCGGTCGTTTTCGGGGGCAGGAGTTGAGACCACAACCGGGTCCTGTTCCCGATCTAGGCCGGGCAAAGCCGGTTGGCGCGGCCCTTCTCCCAATGCACCTCGAATGCGGTGGAAAATATCGTCACGGTCATCCAGGTTTTGCACAAAATCAATATCGTTTGTATCTATGATGAGAACCGGCGCGGCTTCGAAAGCGCTGAAGAAGCGGTCGTAGGTAGTGCGCAGCCGGTCAATATAGTCAGGGTCCATGTTGCGTTCGTATGGGCGGTCGCGGGCCGTGATCCGGTTCATCAGGGTATCGGTGTCGGCTTTGAGGTAGATCACCAGGTCGGGCAGCAAGATGTTCTCAGCCAAGGCCTCCTGTACGCTATAGTAGGTGTCGAGTTCGTCACCCTGCAGGTTAACCTGGGCAAAGAGCCGGTCCTTTTCAAACATGTAGTCGCTGATGATCGGACGCGGTATGCCCAGCAGTTGGCGCTGCTGGTGATAGCGGCTGAGCAGGAAAAATATCTGGGTCTGGAACGCATAGCGGCTGCGGTCGGTGTAAAAATCAGTGAGAAATGGATTTTCTTCAAATACTTCCAAAATTAGTTGGGCGCCGATTTCTCGTTGGAACATGCGCGCCAGCGTGGTCTTTCCGACTCCGATCACGCCTTCAACCGTGATATACGCCTGTGTTGTGTGCATACGGTTTGTCCACAATGGGTATAGAAATGCGGAGGTATTAGCCAACCCCAGGATAGCAACAGTATACGCTTCCTCTTGTAGAAAGTCCATACAAAATAGGCGAAGCGTCCAGTTTAACCAAAATAAAGGAATAGGCAGGAAATGAAACGCAGCTTCAGATTTCTTTTTGCATTGTTGATGCTGCTACTGGCCGGCTGTTCGATTACAGCAGCCAGCAGCACGCCTGAGTCGCAGCCGGAGACAACTGCCATAACCGTACTGGCACCTGCGCCCAGTGCCACACCGGCCCTGACTCTGACCGCGTCCATAGTGCCCGCGACGGAAGTGACAGAGCCATACGACGACGCAGTGTACCTGTTGGACGGGGTGTGCTTCGAATTCCTGTGGGAGCGTGCGGGGCAGATCTGGGTGTGGAACAACGCCGCCGATCTCGCCGCGTTTTACAATGCCGTTGATGAAAGCGAGTTGTGCCCTGATTCGGTTGAATGGGCGTCGTTCGATTTTGGCGAGCATGTTCTGGTGGCCGGAACCCAGGCAACGCAAGGCTGTGACGCCGCCTACTCTGTGCTGGCCTTCACCCAGGATGACCAGGCTCGAACCCAAACACTATGGCTGGTGTTAGATGTACAATCCGGTTGCTCCTACGAACTGGTCCAGCCGTATGTATGGGCCATCGAGCGTCCACCTGCCGGGTATATGATCTTCGTTGAATATGTGGGGGCGCGGTAGGGCTTTACGTACAATCTCTGAGCATGTATAGTGATAGAAGACATGGCCGCCAACTGGTAAATTGGGAGCCAACGATGTTGAACGAAACCACCAACCCGATCACGACATTGCCGGCCAACTACCGGGAAGCGCGCTACATGAGCGTCAATGAGCGCGGCGTGTTAGTTATGCTCAACTTGCTTTCGCTCATCCCAATGGCGATCAGCGGATTGGTGGTTTTTGGCGGTTTGCTGGTCTATCACGAAGAACTAGAGGCTCCGCTGGTCCTTGGCTTTCTGCCGGACAAGATACCGTCAACGCTGGGTATTGTACTGATTCTGCTGGTGCTGCCGCTGCACGAGTGGATTCACGGCCAGGTCATCCGCCTGTGCGGGCACAAACCACGCTACGGCGTCAAGTGGATGGTTCTATTTGCGACATCTGACGGCGCGTACTTCCGTCGCAACGAGTTCATCCGTATCGCGCTCGCTCCGCTAGTGGTGATATCGCTCGGCGGGTTGCTCCTCATGCCGTTTTTGCCCTATGGCCTGGCGCAGTGGTTCGCGTTGGCCGTCATGCTCAACGCGGCGGGCGCGATTGGCGACCTGTGGATGACGGCGGTTGCGCTGGGTTTCGATGCGTCGGCCCTGATCCGTGACGAAGAAGACAGTATGCGCATCTTCACCCGGCGGCCAACCCTGGTTTCCTAGCGCTACCTGCTACGCCGGCACAGGATCAGTGGTCTCGTCGGCTTCTTCGCGCAGACGCTGTTTTTGGAACGTGATAATCTGGTCAATGGTTGTATCCAGTGGCGTTGTGGTCTGCCAGCCGACAAACCGCTGGATTTTACTGATGTCCGGCACCCGGCGGCGCATGTCCTCAAAGCCCACTTCGTAAGCCTCTTCATACGGAATGTACACAATCTCCGATGCACTCCCGGCGCGGGCTTTGACACGTTCGGCCAGTTCCTGGATGGTGACCTCTTCGCTGGAGCCGATGTTGAAGACTTCGCCCGCGACCTGGTCACTGCGCCCCAGGCGCGTGATCGCGTCCACCACGTCGTACACATTGCCGAAGCAGCGCGATTGCTGACCGTCACCATACACTTGGATCGGCTCGCCTAGCAAGGCCCACCGGACAAAACGAGGTACAACCATGCCATAGTTCCCGACCTGGCGCGGTCCGACGGTGTTGAACAGGCGGAAGACCGTCACTGGCAGGTTCGCTGCTTTGTGATAGGCCAACCCCAGGAATTCGTCCAGTTCCTTCGAGGCGGCATAACTCCACCGGCTGCGCGTGGTCGGCCCCAGGATGCGGTCGTCATCTTCGCTAAACGGAACTTTAACCCCCTTGCCGTAAACTTCGGAGGTAGACGCAATGAGCACCTTTTTCCGGTAACGGCGCGCGGTTTGTAGCACAATTTCTGTGCCGCCGACGTTGATCTCCAGTGTATCAATCGGGCTGTGCACGATGGCGAAGACGCCCACCGCTGCGGCCAGGTGATACACCAGGTCACATTCGCTTACCAGCCGGTCCATCACCGGCCCGTGGCGGATGTCTTCGATGGCGTAGCGAAAGTTAGGGTTGTTCACGAGGTGGGCAACATTTTCGAAGCGCCCCGTCGAGAGATTGTCGATGATGGTCACCCGGTCACCTTGAGCCAACAGTTTTTCGGCTAGATGGCTGCCGATGAACCCGGCCCCGCCGGTAATGAGTGCATGAGCCATGCTTATTCCTTTGATCAGCCGGTTGTCACAATATCGCGTGCATGTCGAAATTATACCGGGGGATCGGAGGTAGCCCAACCCCCGTTCCCCTAACAGCGCTCTGACATCAGGTCTTTAGCGCTCGGAATCGGAATCCTGGGGTAGATTGGGTGCGAGCCAGGCCAGGAACGCATCTTCGGAGCGCGTCTGCATATAGACCCGGCCCGGCCCGGTCAGGTCGACGACCAGCCCTTCGCCGCTGAACAAGGTCGACCGTACCCCGCCCACGCTGCGGACACTAAAACCCATCCCCTCGGTGAACGAAACCAGGTGCCCGGTATCGACGGTGTAGCGCTGCCCAACATCCAGGTCGATGGGGTGAATCGCGCCGTAGCTAGACAGGAACAACAAACCCGATCCCCGCGCGCGCAGCATGATCAATCCTTCAGACGCGAAGAACGTTCGCGCCCCACCCCAGGTCGTATCGATCTCGACGCCCAGCGAGGAGGCAACATACGAACCGCCCTGGACCAGCAGCGATTCTTCGTACATTTCCAGGATCATCATATCGCCGGGCAGGGCTGGTGCCAGGTTGATTTGGCCGCCGCCCGCCGGGGCCTGGAACACATTCAGGAAAAAGCTTTCGCTGCCCAGGATCGAGCGCCCCAGGCTACGTAGCAGACCACCTTCCATCCGGGACTGAAGCTGCATTCCCTCTGTCATGCTCACCATCGCGCCCGACTCCACGCGGATCTCTTCGTGGGGCGACAGGTTGACGACTGCCATTGAGTAGGATGGCCGATACATGATTTCAGCTTGCATCGTTTGACACTCCTTCGTTGTTAGATTGGTGCGAGTCTACGCCCCAGTATACAAGCTTAAGCAACATTAATCTCATGCTAAAGTAGTCTTCAAGCTGGCGTGGTAGGCTTCTCATCGTTGCTTAATGTGTTATGAGGAGGATCGTATCGTTATTCCAGGTCGTTGGAACCCTGTTTCCCCGTTGATCAAAATCGTGACCTGGGTCCTGGCATCGCCAATCTGGACCCCGACGATGACCGACACTTTCTTGCTTGCCCAGCCCACACACCGCCACCTCCCCCCAATGTTTGGGGCAAATCCCTGCTGGCTAGAAGCGTATAAGTTAATAGGTAGTGGAAGTTGCGGTTGTAGAACAAATGAGCTATACTTGTGGCGTGTTCGACCGTAAGTTGGCCCAGGGCACAGGAGGTTGAATGCCATGCACCATCACATGCTCTTAGTTTGTCATGCTGCCGATGGGCATTTTGCAGACGGAGATCGGGACGGAATTCGCCGTGTACTGGATGAGTCAGATTGTATCGTTTCTATCGACATGAGCGGCCCGGAGCGGTATGCGATTGTGTGCCGTGATGGGGGCCAACCGGAACTCTATGCACCGGGATTGCACACGGATCGCGCGTTTCACCGTATGGAACTGGCGTTGAGTCCGCAGGGCTGGACCAGCGACACACTCAAGCTGGTGTTCGAACTGATGCGCGCGGGCGGGTTTGGGCTGATGGACAGCCTGGACGCGGCCCAGATCATCGTATCATCGCCGCAACAGGTCGCGTACTTCCCGCGCTTGCTCAAACAGCCGCTGCTGGTGCGCAATTCGCGCGATCTGGGGTTGTCACTGCTCTAACCATGACCTCACAATCCACACGCAAAAAGGCGGACATGCTTCTGTGGCACGTCCGCCGTCTTTTTTGTTCGATGTTCTACTTTCACGCGCACCCGTGCGCTCGTCAATCTATCCCTATTTGGCGAAGTCGACGGCGCGGGTTTCCCGGATGATCGTCACTTTGATCTGGCCGGGATACTGCATACTTTCTTCGATGCGGCGGGAGATATCGCGTGCGAGCCGGACCGAGGCAAGGTCGTCGATTTCTTCCGGCTTGACCATGATGCGTACCTCGCGGCCTGCCTGCAGTGCGTAGCTTTGTTCCACGCCTTCGAATTCCTTAGCGATTTCTTCCAATGCTTTGACACGCCGGATGTAGGTGTCCAGGCTTTCGCGCCGGGCACCCGGTCGCGCGCCGGAGATAGCGTCCGCAGCCTCGACGATAATGGCCTCGACACATTCCTGTTCGACCTCGTGGTGGTGGCTGGCGATGCAGTTGACGATCTTGTTCGATGCGCCATACCGCTTGCAGTATTCCGCCCCGATAGCCGCGTGCGTGCCTTCGACCTCGTGGTCAATGGCCTTGCCGATGTCGTGCAGCAGGCCGCCTGCTTTGGCCAGCGCCACGTCTGCGCCCAGTTCTGCCGCGATCATCCCGGCCAGGTGCGCGGTTTCAATGGCATGGGCGTGCTGGTTCTGGCCATAACTGGTGCGGAACTTGAGCCGGCCCAGCAGTTTGATGATCTCGTGGTGCAGCCCTGGCACCCCTGCTTCATAGGCTGCGCGCTCACCTTCTTCGCGGATCACGCGGTCGACTTCTTTGCGCGCATCTTTGACCAGCTTCTCGATGCGGGCCGGGTGAATGCGCCCATCCAGCACCAGTTTGGCCATCGCCCGGCGAGCGACTTCGCGCCGCACGGGATCAAAGCTGGAGATGGTAACAGCCTCCGGGGTATCGTCCACGACCACGTCTACGCCGGTCGCCTGCTCAAAGGAGCGGATGTTGCGTCCGTTGCGCCCGATGATGCGGCCCTTCATCTCATCCGAGGGCAGCGGCACGACACTGACCGCGATCTCGTTGACCTGGTCGGACGCGATACGTTGAATGGCCAGCGCAATGATGTCGCGGGCGCGATTCTCGGCATCCAGGCGCGTTTCCTCTTCGATTTCGCGGATGCGGCGCGCCATGTCTTGGCGGGTTTCGGCCTCGACCAATTGCAGCAGTTCCTCGCGTGCTTCGTCTACCGTCATCTCGGCCACACGCTGTAACTCGGCTTTTTGCTCGTCATACATCGCGTTGACTTCGTTTTGCCGCCGGTCAATCCTGCTCTGGCGCTTGTTGAGATTCGCCTCGCGGGTTTCTAGCCGCTCGTAGCGCGCATCCAGGTCCTCACGCCGTTTCTGGAGTCGATCACTTTCGCGGTCGAGTTCCGTCCGCCGGCGTTTGGCATTTTCTTCCGCTTCGGCTTGAATCCGAAACGCCTCATCCTTACCTTCAACGATTATTTGCTTGGATTGATTGTTCGCGTCCTCTACCAGACGTTTCGCTTCTTCTTCGACCTGGCGCTTCCGGTTGGTGCCTTGGGTGCGTTGATACGCCATCAAGCCACCCGCGCCCAGCCCGACTCCAATCGCTAGTCCGATCAGGACCAACACGATCTCCATGGGCCTTACTCCTCTGTATGCTCTAGTGCAAAATAGTCAGGCTGTTCGTTTTCGAGTTCTGCCATCACGCGCTCGACCACGTCCCGAATCACGTCATAGTCAAACCCGCGCCGACCTAAGAATGCCATCATCTTCTTGCGGAAGTCATCTTCGGTCAGGCCACGCCAGCGCGAGAGTTTGCCTTGTGCAACACGGTAGGCGGCATCTCCAGCATCGAGGTCTTGCAGGACACTGTCGATGATGTCGGGAGCGACGCCCTTTTGACGCAGCTCGTACCGCAAGGCGCGTGGACCACGCGGTCGGAACCGATCCCGGTTTTCGACCCAGAATTCAGCAAACGCCCGGTCGTCCACGTAGCCCAGGTTCACCAACCGCTCCAGTGCGGCGTCGATGACGGCATTGTCGATGTCGTGTTTAATCAGGTTGCGGCGAATCTCGGTGGTGCTGTAGGGACGGCGGGCTAACAGATTGATCGCCCGGTCAACGGCGCGAGTCACTTCGTCACGCGCGCGCAAGTCCGCGATGTCGTCATCCGACAGGACCTGCCCTTTGTGCAGATGAGCCGCTTCCATCAACGCCAATCCGAACGCGAATTCTCCGTCCAGGTAGACGTTCACGCGGTCTTTGTTGCGTTTCTGGGCTTCCAACGCTGTGATGGTCCGTCCCACTATCTTTTGCCTCGAAAACAAAAACAGCCGTAGGCCAGTATCGCCACGGCTGTGATGTGAACATTAACCTGCGTGTCTGGTTGCGACACGCCTAGACTATTTCAAGCAGCAACTTTTACACTGCATCGCTCAAGCGGTGGGGACTGTCCCCAGGTAACCCGCGAACAAGATATCTCATCACTGCGGCATGTACCGTTATATACCGGCATAACCCCAACATGCGGTGGGGATGTCTTGCACCAAAGTGGCTATCTGGCCTGGGCGACGTGTGCTCAGATTGCTACTGCAACAACACACAAAAGACGCACATCATCGCGCTGATATCCAGGCGTTCGGGTTAGGTTGTGTTGACATTTGTTCTAACAACAGGTGTGTTCAAGTTTGCCCGATTCTTGGGCGAAATGTCACCACGTCCTAACCCACACCAACCGGTGTGAGAATTCTTACTCGCAGTTAACATCCATCCGCCTGATGGATGCACAAGAGTCATGGTTAAGTTCTTCAGTACAACCGTGACATATACTCTATATCACTTGTGCCTTATAGCATATATTATGCACGGGTCTGGCAGATTGCACAAGCACTCAAAATGCTGGAGTTGGAAAGGGGAGCCGGGCGTTTCCCGCCAATGATATTTGCTTCTCAACTGCAACTAACCGATACTATAACCCTAAGGTAACTTGCTAAAGGACAGCACTTCATGGCGGCCAAAGTACAGCAGGGGCAGGTGATTTTCCGTCAGTGGGATAAAAACTTCGGGTTGGAAGAAAGCGCCAAGTCCTTTTCTAAGCTAGACGACCTGTTCCGGCTTTGTTTGCAGGCGTCAAGCCAAACGTCCACTGACAACCCCTTATCGGTAGACCGGGTGATCATCGAGGGCACTGATCCTGCTGGTCAGAAGGTCACCGTCACACTTGTCTTTCAGGCCATTACTCTGTCCGAACAATCCCGCCGCTGATGTATACATGATCGCCATTCGACCATTTTCTCCTCCAGATGCTAACGCTGTCTACCAGATCGGAGCTGACACCGCGCGCTATGGTGACCCGGTGGAGCTGATCTTGAACGACCGGCGGCTGTTTATCGATATCTTCATGCGCCCCTATCTCACCCACTATCCTGAAACCTGCTGGGTGGCAGAAGTGGATGGCCAGGTGGTTGGCTACCTGACCGGGTGCCCGGATACGGCCAGCTACGAGCCGCTGTTCCGGCGGGCGGTGCTGCGTGCCGCACGAGACGTAGCGTTGTTTCGCTACCGGATCGGATGGCGCACCGCGCGGGCGGCGGTCGGTTTTATGCGGGAAGTGCTGGCGCATCCCCCCACCCCCAATTTGGAACAGTACCCGGCCCATCTGCACGTCAACCTGGCTGCACCGTATCGTGGGCAAGGCGCGGGCCGCTGCCTGATGCTGGCCTACCTGGACCACTTACGAGACCAGGGAATTCCCGGCGCGCACCTCAACACCTCGGATCAAAACACGGTGGCCGTGCATCTCTACGAGAAGTTAGGGTTTACCGTTTTGCACCGCTACCATTCGCCCTACCAGAGCATCGTCAGCCGCAAACCGGTCGATGGACTGCTGATGGGTTTGCGATTGGACGGAACTGCGCCCGATCTCTGAGCCACGCTGCCCTGCATGTGACATAACACCGAACACCACACGCCTGGAATTGCCAAAAGCGCTGTCGCGCGGTAGTATTCCGCCCGTCAGTGTCGTATTGTTAAGTAGGGGGTGGAATTGAGGACATGGCATGGTTCGTTTTGGTATTGTTGGAATTTTGATTGTGGCGGCGATCACGCTCGCGGCCTGTGGCACATCGCGCGAAGAAGCGCCTGCTCCGGCTGATCCTATCCCTCAAGCAACATTACCCCCGCTGTCCGTCGAGGTAGTGGGCGAAAACGCTCCCCCGGAACCCGTGAGCGATCTGGCGGCCCAACCGCTCGATGAGCCGCAGGCTGCTGAATCCGAAGCCCCACTGGCATCTGACCCGATTCCTGCTTCAGCCCTACCGGCACCGGAGATCGTCTACCCGCCCCCAATGCCGACCATCGCCGCCAACAGCGTACCGGCAGCGATAGACTACACGCGACCGGTGGCTGATGCCGAGGTCGTTGCTGCGGCGTTGGACCAGCCCGTGGCCGGGAGAACCGGGGCGAACACCGTCCCGCGACAAGTCGATCCGCTAACTGTGCTGCCGCTTCGCTCGCGTGGAGAAGTGGTCTTGTACACCGTGCGGTGGGGCGACAGTCTGCGTTCGATTGCGGACCAGTTTGGGCTGGAGGAAAACACCCTCATCTGGTCCAACGATCCGTTCTACGTCAATGCGATGGCGGTCGGCATGGAACTCAACATTCTGCCAGTGGATGGCGTGTATCACCAGTCGGCGCAGCCCGCCACCATTGCCGATATCGCGGCGGAATACGACGTAGAACCGTATGCCATCATCGATTCGGAGTATAACGAACTGTTCGGCGCGACCCCGCAGACGATTTTGCCAGCGGGTATGGCAGTCGTTGTACCCGGCGGTACCGGCTCCCAGCAGCCGGTCTATTGGGACCCCGGCATTGTGATCACCACCGATGGCAGCAACCCCGTGGGGTCTGGCGTCAATGTTGGTGGACAGATCGCGTCATTCGCGGTTGGTGACCCTGGTTCATGCGGAGAGCAAACGGTAGTAGGTGGGTCACCGCCCAACCAGTTCTTGCCCATCCAGGAGCGCTACACCATCACCCAGGACTTCACCTGGAATCACGGTGGCATCGACCTGGC
>JAADYV010000497.1 GCA_010092855.1 Chloroflexota bacterium
ATAGGGCAAAGCCATCATGTTTGATAATATGTCGGTGGCGTCCCAGCACCGGGCGGAAAACGTGCTGTGGGCAATCGCTACGATTATTTTCATCATCATCAGCAGCACATTGGTGGGATTGATTGCGCGCCAGGTTATGAAGTGGCGCGGGGAAACACAAGCCGAGCAGCGTAACGCCTTTTGGGGATTCACCCTGTCCGGCCCCTGGCTGGTTGGCTTCTTCATCTTTGTGCTCGGTCCGGCGCTGGCCTCGCTAGTCTACAGCTTCACCGATTACCGTATCGGAGCAGACCCACACTACATCGGGTTAGAAAATTACCGGATGCTGCTGAAGGGCATCGACGCGCCGGGCGAGCGCTTCCGGCGTGCGATGTTCAATTCCTTCTACTACACCATCATCGGTGTGCCCCTGCAGATTATCGCGGCGCTGGTAATGGCCCTGCTCTTGAACGCGGCGCTCCGGGCGATCCGGGTATTCCGTATGGTCTACTACCTGCCGGTGATTCTGGCGGCCAGCCCTGCCGCGCTGCTGGCGTGGAATTATATGTTTGGCTCGAATGGCGGCTTCATCAATCTGGCCTTGCAGCGTTTTGCCAAGACGTTTTTTCTGTTTGACTGGCTGTATCGCGCGTTCATTTTCTGCGTCGAGGGTTTCAATGGCTTTTATGCCGGAGTCCGAATCGGCGATCCGATTGGCAGCCTGAAGTATACGTTTCCTGCACTGCTGGGGCTACTGCTGGTGCTGCCCTTGATGGGTTATTGGAACGAAGGCAAGCGCAACACCGCTCAACGAGCGTTGGAAGTGTTGGGCATCACGCTGGTGGGCTATATGGCCTCCACCGGGTTAGTCGAAAAGCCGGTAGATGTGTCGTGGATTTATGTCACGGGCATCATCGTGTTAGGCGGCATGTTGGTCAATCATGCTGTCAACCAACCACACATGATTCGGCTATGGCAGGTGGGAGGCTGCCTGTTCCTCGGCACAATGTTATTCATCACCCTGGACGGCGCTGATTATGACCTGTCGGGCCATGCGTTGCAGGCAACACTCGCACTGGGCATCGCCAGTGGTGCAGTTGTGATAACATGCTTCGGTGCCTGGAACCGTCGCAAATTGACCATCACCGGCGGCAGCATCGCCTTGCTAGGCATGCTCATCCTGGTCCGGAACCTGCCCCCGTGGGAACAACTCGATGTTGTATTTAAGTACCTCACCTTTGGCTCAACGTTAGATACACCCGGTGGTGAGGGGGCGTGGGAATACCTGAATGCGACGTACCCGCCGCAGTTGCTACCCGTGATGTGGATATACGTTTTGGTCGTCGCAGCAGTGGCGGCGCTGTTGACGTTAGGCATGCTGGGCGAACGAACCGGCGATCTGCGCTATGACAAGGCACGGCACTATGTTGCCTATGGTGCGCTGGCGTTTTTTGCCTTGTTCGCGCTGAACTCGTTTCGTGATGGCCGGGCCTATTTTAAGGAATACGACATCATCGCCCAGAAAGCGTACCAGACCGAAGTAGACGAACTCCAGGCACGGTACGACGCCGAAGAAATGTCGGAGATACGGTATACCAAGCTGCTGGAGAGCAAACAGCCACCCTGGAACCACTTTACCACGTTCCGCCAGAGAACTGAAAAGCTGCCTGAATCGACTATCGTTCCCAACTGGAGAACCGATCCGCTCTGGACCAAGCCCTCGCTGATACTGATCACGATGTGGAGTTCTGGCGGCGCGATGTTGATATTCCTGGCGGCGTTAAAGGGAGTTCCGCGCTCGCTGTACGAGGCGGCGGAGGTGGACGGGGCCAACGTGTTCCAGCGTTTTTTACGGATCACATTGCCCATGATCTCGCCCGCCATGTTCTACAACATCGTCATCGGCGTGATCGCCGCGCTGCAAACCTTCGAGTCGATCTACATCTTGCGCACGCCCAACACTGAAGACAGCCTGATCTCTGCCGCCTACTTCCTCTACCAACGCACTTTCCGCGAGCTTGAGATCGGCAACGGGTCGGCAGCCAGTTGGATTCTGGCGGCGGTGATCGTAACCCTGACCGCCATCCAGTTCCGCTACAGCAAATGGGTACACTACGAGGCATAACCATGGCGATACGAGAAGAACAACAAGTGTACGAGGCCCGATTCCACGTCGTGCTGGAAGCCTGGCGGTCGACCACCGGCAAAGCGCTGCGGCGGGCGATCCACCTGGTGTTTATGTATTCGGTGTTGGTAGCTGGCGCATTGTTTTTCCTGTTCCCGCTGGCGTGGATGGCCGGCACGTCGCTGAAAACACGGGAAGAAGCAGCTCGCACCCAACATCACCTGCTGCCCGAAGTGCCGCAGTGGGAAAACTACCAGACCATCATCCAGGACTCGGCGTTTATCCGCGACTACTTCAACAGCGTATTTGTGGCGGGCATGGTCTTGATTGGAACGGTGGTATCGGTAACGGTGGTGGCCTATGCCTTCAGCCGCCTGCGCTGGAAAGGGCGCAATGTCGTCTTCACCTTGATGATGGGCACTCTGATGCTGCCCTACCAGGCGACGCTGGTGCCGCAGTATGTGCTATTCTACGAGCTGGAATGGTTGCGCACTTTCAACCCGATCACGATACCGGGTTTCTTCGCAGGTGGGGCGACGCTGGTCTTCCTGCTGCGTCAGTTTATGATGACCATTCCCCGCGAACTAGACGAAGCAGCGGCCATTGATGGGGCTAATCCGCTGCAAATTCTGTGGCATGTCATCGTACCGCTCACGCGCCCGGCGATTATCACCGTGAGCCTGTTCCTGTTTGTGGCGCAGTGGAACAGCCTGCTGGCCCCGTTGATCTACCTGCAGAAGCCGGAGCTGTACACGCTACCTATCTATGTGGCCCAGAAGCACAACCTGCAAGAGCCACCACCGCTGCCCTGGCACGAGATCATGGCGGCCAGCGTCCTGTTCGTGATACCGGTGCTGGTGATTTTCCTGGTCGCGCAGCGCTACTTCACGGAAGGCATTACCCTGACCGGCAGCAAAGGCTAGGGGCATTCACGAGAAGCTATCCTTTATCGAAAAGGCAAAACACGACTGTGAAGCAGTTAATGCTAAGTTTTGAGGGTTTGACCGCCGCCGAGCCGGGTGTACGCGCTGTGCTGGATGGTATCCGGCAGGGGCAGGTGGCGTCGGTGTGTTTGTTCAAGAGCAGCAACGTGCTGTCCCCAGCGCAACTGCGCGAGCTAAGCGAAGCCATGTATCAGGCCGCGCGTGATGGGGGCCAACTACCACCGCTGATCGGCATCGACCAGGAAGGCGGGCAATTGATCGCCATCGCCAACGGCGCAACCGAACTGCCCGGTAACATGGCGCTGGGTGCCACGCGGTCCCCGGAACTGGCCGAAGCCGCCGGGCGAGTGCTGGGCCGCGAGTTGCTGGCAATGGGCATCAACCTGGACTTTGCCCCGGCGCTGGACGTGAACACCAACCCGGCCAATCCGGTGGTGGGCATTCGTTCCTTCGGGGAAGACCCGGCGCAGGTGGCTGCGTTGGGTAGCGCACTGATCACGGGGATGCAGGCCGAAGGCGTGATCGCCACTGCCAAACACTTCCCCGGTCATGGCGACACCGCCTCCGACAGTCACTTTGACGCCCCGGTAGTCTCGCACGACCTGGAGCGTTTGCGCGCGGTAGACCTGGTGCCGTTTCAGGGCGCGATCCGGTCCGGCGTCGGCGCAGTGATGACAGCGCACGTTATCGCCAAGGTGGTTGACCCGGAGAATCCCGCAACCCTGTCCGCCCCAGTGCTGGAAAGCCTGCTGCGCGACGAACTCGGCTTTGATGGCCTGACGATCACCGACGCGATGGACATGGAAGCGGTGGCGCAGTTTGGGCCGGTTCCGAGCGTTGAGCGGGCATTGGCGGCGGGGGCAGACCTGGTGTTGTTGGGCTGGCTGCAAGACCAGTTTGCATTGCGGGCAGCGGTCGCGGGCCAGGAACGTCCGGAGGCTGTAGCACGGATCGAGCGCGCCCAGCGCCGCGCCCCGACTGAACTGCCACCGATGAGCGTGGTTGGTTGTCAGGAACACCAGTCTATCGCCCAACAGATCGCTGACCGGTCGATCACGGTGGTGCGCGATACAGCGGGGCGGCTCCCGCTGCGTCCTCAGGCGGACGACATGGTGGCCGTGATCACTGTCTATCCGCAAAACCTGACGCCCGCCGACTCTTCGGCCAGCGTGCGCGTCGAAATCGCGGACGCCATCCGGCGACGGCACCCGCTGGTGCTCTCGCTGGAACTGGCCTACGGCGCGCCCTTGAGCCATATCGGGCCGATCCTTGAAGCGGTGGCGCACGTCGACCACATCGTCGTGGGCACCATCCAGGCAGAAAACGATCCGGTGCAAGCGGACCTGGTCAAAACATTGAACGCGCGGGGCAAACAGCCGGTGGTGGTCGCCATGCGCACGCCCTACGACCTGGTGGCATTTCCAATGGTGGACTCCTACCTGTGTGCGTATGGCATTCGCGGAGCAACAACGGAAGCCCTGGCACGAGTGCTGTTGGGCGAAATCAAAGCAACCGGCACCTTGCCCTGCCGGATACCAGGGCTGGTAGAATTGGCCTGAGTGCGGGAAGGGAATCATGCCGCGGATCACGTTGGTTTTACTCGGAATTATCATGGTGAGCAGTATAGCCGGGCCGGTGGGGGCACAGGACACAACTCAGGATAACGCCTCATGGCAGGTATCGGTGTGGTACCCGTCGTCCGATCACCCTGGCGGCTACGACTCGATCCTGGCCAACCTGGACGTGATCGACGAGGTAAACCCCTTCTGGTATACACCCCGACCGGATGGCACGTTGTCGGTCAGCCAGGACTTCGACCCAGACAAACTGGCCGAATGGCGCGCCGCCGATCTGACCATTGTGCCCACAATCGTCAGCTTCGAGCAGTCGGTTATGATTGAAACGCCGGAACTACACACGGCGCACATCGCCGCTATCGTTGACCTGGTGGAAACGATGGACTATGACGGGATTGAGATCGACTACGAGGGATTTGACCTCGATACGCGCGATGCCTTTTCGACCTTCATCGAAGACCTGGCGACAGCGCTGCACGCCCAGGATCGGGTGCTGGCGATTGCAGTACACGCCAAGACTGCCGACCAGGGGCCAGGCGTCTGGTCGGCAGCAGCAGCGCAGGACTGGCTGCGACTCGCAGCGGCGGTGGATACCTTCAAGATCATGACCTACGACTACAGCGCGGGCTGGTCAGAGGCCGGTCCGATTGGGCCGCCGGCGTGGGTGCTGGATGTGCTGGCCTATGCCACGACGGTCACCGATCTGGAAAAAGTGCGGTTGGGGCTGCATTTTTATGGCTACAGCTGGCAGCGCGGCCAGAAACGCCCTATCACGTGGGAAGCCGTCACGCGCTGGATCGACAGCTTCGACCTGGAGATCGTGCGCGATCCGGCGGATATGGAACTTTCCGTCACCGTCGTAGCGCAGGGACTGCCGCGCCAGGATGTGTACGTTGCGGATGCGGTCGGATTATCCTATAAGCTGGAGCAGGTATTGGCTGACTATCCGGAATTGGACGGCGTGTGTATCTGGGGCCTCGGAGGAGAAGACCCGGCCAACTGGGACGTGCTTCGGGCATATGAGTAACGCACACCATACACGGTATCATTACGGTATACAGGAGGAGAACCACCGATGAGATTTGAATTGGTGAAACCGCAGTTTGTGCCGCCGCTGGATGAGGGCTTCCGCCCAGCGGTGCTGGCCAATCGCGCATTTCAGGCGAAGGTAGCCGTTATGCCCGGTGGCGGTGTGCCGCTCGTGTTAGGGTTGGAACGCGCAGACGGCATTATCTCGCGCTTCCAGACGCGCGTGCTGCCCGATGATCACCCCGACGCGACGGCCAACCTGCCATATGTCGAGCGCCTGGTGAAGTTTTTGCTGTGGCAGCGCGGGGCGTGGAAAGTCTATGTGGGTGGGTCGTCCGTCGTCGCCGATCACCTGGCCGAAGTCTACAGTGCGGACGGTGCGCGTCGCTTCGACTACCACTTCATGGGCGAACAGGTTTACCAGCATCCGTTTACAGTGGTCGGCTGCGCGGCGGACAAGGTTCCGGCAGCCAACGAGGTCGAGAAACGGCAGGCGTTGGGCCGCCACCTGGACGGCCAGCGCATCGGGTTTGACCTGGGGGCGTCGGACCTCAAGATTTCGGCGGTAGTGGACGGCGAGCCGATCTTCAGCGATGAGATCGTGTGGGAGCCGGTACAGCAGCAGGACCCAGACTACCACTATCAGCGCATCACCGCCGCGCTGAAGCTGGCCGCGTCCAAGCTGGATCGGGTGGACGCTATCGGGGGGAGTTCCGCCGGGGTCTACGTCGACAACCGCCCGATGGTGGCATCCTTGTTTCGCGGTATCCCGTCCGAACGCTACGACGAAGTGCGCAACATGTTTTTGCGCATCCGTGACGAGCTGGGACTGCCGTTAGAGGTTATCAACGACGGGGACGTGACGGCGCTGGCGGGTTCGATGTCGCTGGAAGACAACGGTGTACTGGGTATCGCGATGGGGTCCAGCGAAGCAGTGGGCTACGTGGCGCTGGATGGCAATATAACGGGGTGGTTGAACGAACTGGCCTTCGCGCCGATTGATTACCAGGACAACGGTGCCGTCGACGAATGGTCGGGCGACAAGGGTGTGGGCGCGATGTATTTCTCGCAGCAGGCGGTGTTCCGGCTTGCGCCCAAAGTCGGGATCGAGCTGCCTGACGGCGAAACCAACGCGACCAAGCTTAAATACGTGCAGCGCTACCTGGAAGACGGGCACCCTGGCGCGCGGCAAATCTGGGAAACAATGGGCTGTTACCTGGGCTATGCGCTGGCCCACTACGCCGACTTTTATGACCTGCGCCACGTGTTGATCCTGGGGCGCTGCACATCTGGCCAGGGTGGGCCGATCATGCTGGAGACGGCGCAGCACGTGCTGCAAGGTGAGTTCCCGGCGTTGGCAGCCGCGATCAACCTCCAGTTGCCAGACGAAAAGAGTCGCCGCGTAGGACAGTCGATTGCGGCGGCCAGCCTGCCCCGCCTGTAGCGGGATTTTTGTGTTAGGGCGAGATATTTTCCACAGAAAAGAGCAAACTAACGATGGACTTCAAACAACCCGGCGCGCAGGTTTATGTGCCTGATGGACTGGCGGACGACGCAGCTCTGGCGCGCACCACTCACCTGGCGATTGGCGCGCACCAGGATGACCTGGAAATCATGGCGGCACACGGCATTCTAACGTGTTACCAGCAGGACAATTTGTGGTATACCGGCGTGGTCGTCACCGACGGCAGCGGCTCGCCGCGTGCGGGAATTTACGCCGACTATACTGACGAAGAAATGCAGCAGGTGCGCGCGCTCGAACAGAAAAAAGCCGCCTTCCTGGGGGACTTCGGCGCGCAGGTGCTGCTGGACTATCCCAGCCGCGCCGTGAAGGACCCGCGCAATACGGGTGTAGTGAACGACCTGGTGCAACTGCTCCAAGTCACCTCGCCGCAGACAGTCTATACCCACAACCTGGCGGACAAGCACCCGACCCACATCGGCGTGGCGGTCAAGGTCATCCAGGCGCTGCGGAGTCTGCCGGATGAACAACGCCCCAGCCAAGTGTATGGCTGCGAGGTGTGGCGCGATTTGGATTGGCTGCTGGATCAGGATAAAGTTGTTTTTGATGTCTCCGGGCAAGAGGGATTACAGATGGCGCTGCTGGGCGTGTTCGACTCGCAGGTGAGCGGCGGCAAGCGGTATGACCTGGCCACGATGGGCCGGCGGCGCGCTCATGCCACCTATCACGCCAGCCACGATACCGATGCAGCGACCGGCCTGACGTTTGGCATGGACCTGACACCCTTGATCGAAAACCCGGCGCTCGACATCGCAGATTTTGTAAGCAGCCATATCGACCGCTTCAAAGCCGATGTCATACAGCAGATACAACAGAACTTGAATGCTTCATGACCCTGGTAGATAAGGTTGGCAGGTGAAACAGCGCAAAGCAACACGCGAACAACTCAAACAGCACAACCGGCAGCTCGTCCTCAACGCGATCTACAGTGGTCTGGCGGACAACCGGGCAGCGCTGGCTGCCGAAACGGGTCTGGCCAAACCCACCGTCAGCGACCTGGTGAGCGAGCTGATCGACGAAGGGCTGCTGGTGGAAGTGGGACGTGGGGAAGCGGCCAAGAGCGGCGGCAAGCGTCCCCGGTTGCTGGAATTTGTACCGGATGCCCGGCACGTGATTGGGGTGTCGGTCACGGAACACCAGATGGAACAGTGCATTCAGGCCGTTTTAGCCAATCTCGACGGGCGTGTGCTGGCCGAGCACGAGTACTTCTACCCGGTTGAAGAGCCTGAAACGATTTTGGACAATCTGATTAGCGTGATTAACGGGCTGGTGGCCCAACTCGATGCCCCCCTGTTATGTGTGGGACTGGGGCTGCCGGGCAAGCTGAAGGTTAACTCAGCAGTACTTACGGATACACTGGTGGCGCAGTACGACGTGCCGGTGTATGTGGAGAACAACACCGAGTTGGCCGCGACGGCACTGTATGCCTTTGGTCAGGACGACGAGTGCCTGTCCGACAGTGATTCCGACGGCAAAGCGCATGGCTTGGTTACCGTATTGATCAATCACCATGTCGAAATTGGCTACATTCTGGGCGATGGCGTGTATCACAATGGCGGCAGCATTGGCGAACTGGAAATAGTGCCGGGGCAGACGTTGGAAAGCCAGCTTGGATGGGCTGCGGTTAAGAAGCGCGCGCTGGCATTGCGCGAAAGGTACGGTTCGACGCTGCCCGAAGAGAACCTGCTCTACCTGCACGTGCGGCGTGCCATGACGTATGGGGACGAAGCTGCGCTGATTCTACATCAGGAGCTGGTGGACGTGTTGTCGCCTATGCTGGCGTGGATAATCGGGCTGCTGCGTCCCCAGCAGATTTCGCTGGCCGGGGGGATCGTTGACCTGGGCGCAGAATTGCTGCACGCGGTTGAACAGAAAACACGCCACCTGATAGACAGTGAGGGGATTGTGTTCTCGCTGGCCGAAGATGATCGCGGCAGCGGCAATCTTAGCGCGCGTGGCGCGGTGGCCGAAGCCGTGAAACAAGAATTAGGGTTGTGGTAGGGTCGAAATCTATGCACATCGGGATCGTAACCAATGAGCAAAGTGGCGTGTTTCAGCGCGATGTGATCGCTGGCGCACGCGAAGTTGCTGTCCATTACGGACACGAGGTTGAGGTTGACTCGCGTGATGAAGCCATTGACCGCCAGCAGCCTACATCGCTCGATCTGGCGGCGGTTGATGGCGTGCTGGTGATCACAAATGTGCTGCCGGACGATTTCCTGGAAGGCCTGTATCTTGGCGGAACGCCGCTGTCGTTGATCAGTCATCGCCACCCCACGCACCCGATTCCCTCAGTCATGCATAATAACGCCCAGGGCATCTGGAAACTGATGGATTACCTGGTGCAGCGCCAGCGGCGGCAGCGCCTGTTGTTCATCAGCGGCAACCGGGAACAGCGTGACGGCATTGAGCGCCTGACAGCTTTCCAGCGCGAAGTCATCCGCCACGATCTGCCCGAACCCTTGATCATTCCTGGTGATTTTGAGCCAACCGTCGCCCATGAATCGTTGCAGCGACTGTTGCAGACCGACGGCGTAATATTTGATGGCGTCCTGGCCGCCGATTACTTGATGGCACGCGAAACAAAAAAGATCCTTGCGGCCCTTGATGTAGCGGTGCCGGAAGAGGTGTCTGTCGTGGGCTTTGGGGATGGTCCGGAGGCAGTAGACGCCGGGCTGACAACAGTGGCTGCTGACGTGCAGGAACTGGGGCGACGCGCGATGCGGCAGTTGCTGGGGCAAATTGATGGGTTGGTTATTCGTGGCGCGACAGTCTTGAGCGTTGCGTTAATGGTTCGCCAAACCTGATAGTTGGATTAGAGACTGGCCAGACGCTGCCGGCAACAACATCTCAAGCTGCCTTTGCAGCACCCGTCCAAGACCTCATGTAATCTATGCAGAAGGTACTTACGTTCTCCGGTAAACAAGGTTGAAGAAAAATAGAGTTTGACCCCACGCTTACACTGTGCTATATTGTCAGTAAGCTAGTTGTTTTTGACGCATTTAACTCCTAATCTGTGCGCCCACAGCTTGTTTAAAATTCCTAACTCAGACTTGTTCGATATCGCCAGGGTCGCGTGAGTTTAAACCTCGTGCGAAATCCCCGGACAATCGTTGGTTATCGGCATATGGTGAAATGCGAGGGGCTTGTTCGCCTTCGCTATTCGGAGATTCCGAAATGGATATAGCTGAACTCGAAATTCAAACCCTTGAAACTCTGCGCGACCTGGCTCGTGATGCCGATATTGCAGGGTTTAGTCGCCTCAAGAAGCAAGACTTGATCCTGCGTTTGTTACGGGACAAAGCCGAAAAACAGGGACTGCAACTGCGCGGTGGTGTGCTGGAAGTGATCGATGACGGCATTGGCTTCCTGCGGTCGGACCACTACCTGCCCGGCCCAGATGACATCTATGTCAGCCAGACTCAGATTCGACGCTTCGGTTTGCGCACGGGAGATATGGTCATTGGTCAGGTCCGAGCACCTAAGGATTCAGAGAAATATTTTGGCCTGCTACGGGTTGAGGCGGTCAACGGCCTGGACCCGGAACAAGCCAAGCGCCGCCCGCGCTTTGATGACCTGACCGCGATTTTCCCCGAAGAACGCTATAATCTGGAAACCAATCCCCGCCTGCTGTCGACGCGCTTGCTGAACTTGATCGCACCGGTTGGGCGCGGTCAGCGTGGTCTCATCGTCAGCCCGCCCAAAGCCGGTAAAACGACAGTGCTCAAAGACGTGGCCAACGCCATCAGCCGCAATTATCCTGAAGTGCATTTGATGGTGGTGTTGATCGGTGAGCGTCCAGAAGAAGTGACCGACATGGACCGCTCGGTCGATGCTGAGGTCATCAGCAGTACGTTCGATGAGCCGGTGTCGTATCATGTGCGTGTGGCAGAAATGGCGCTCGAACGCGCCAAGCGCCTGGTTGAATCGCGCCAACATGTGGCTATCCTGCTAGACAGCATCACTCGCCTGGCTCGCGCCTATAACCTGGTGGTGCCACCCAGCGGGCGCACGCTGACCGGTGGTCTTGACCCCTCGGCGCTGTACCCCCCCAAGCGCTTTTTTGGTGCAGCGCGTAACGTTGAAGAAGGCGGCAGTCTGACGATTGTGGCCACTTGCCTGGTCAAAACCGGCAGTCGTATGGATGATGTGATCTACGAAGAATTCAAGGGTACCGGCAACATGGAACTGCATCTCTCGCGTGAGCTGCAGGAACGGCGCGTCTTCCCGGCCTTTGATATCTCCCAGTCTTCCACTCGCCGCGAAGAAATGCTCCTGGGACCAGATATTCTGCAGCGTGTATGGACTATGCGTCGCATGTTAGTGCAGATGACTCAACCGCCCGCCAATTACGATTTGGTCAGCGCAACCGAAGCCCTCATCAACCAACTGCGACACACTGACACCAACGAGGAGTTTTTGGAAGAACTCACCAGGGGACACTAACCCCATCCCTGGCGTTGGGTGCTTGTTAATCCTAAAACTGTAGCTGTTTGCCAGGTGGGACTACTGTACCAGCCAAATAATGTAGTAGTATCCAATGATGGCGGCGATCAACACGGAGTCGGTACGATCCAACAGACCGCCATGCCCCGGTATCAAGTGACTGGAGTCTTTGGTTCCTGCCTGGCGTTTGATCAGTGAAATGCCCAGGTCGCCAACGGTTCCCAGCGCCCCAATAAGCAGACCGAGAGCAGTTGCGTGTACAATAGTCAGTGAATCCAAAATCGCCAGCAGGCCGACTACAACACCCAAAAAACCCCCACCCGCGATACTGCCCAAGTAGCCTTCCCAGCTTTTTTGGGGACTGACGTGCCGTGCAATCGGATGACGTCCCCAGCGTGTACCGGTGATGTAGGCTGTTGTGTCGGACAGAATCGCGCAGCCATACACAAACAGCGCGAAACATAAGCCATCGTCCAACTGCCGCAGTAGCAACAAGTAGCTGCCCAGCCAGCCGATATACAGCCCGCCAAACAGCGCCAGGGCCAGCGCGGTGACCGTGTCAGTTTGGTCCCGTTCGTAGTACCGGACTGCAGCCAGAACCCCCACTACCAGCACCACGGCCAGGCCCGGATGCCGCCAATCCAGACGGTCAGCCCAGGCAGAAACCAGACCCAGGACAATCAGGCTGAGAGTTATCCAGGCTGTGCTGCGGTCGGTATGCTGCTGCCTGATCAGGCTGATGTATTCAACACCGGCCAGCAAAAGCGCAGTCAACACCAGCACAAAGTACGGCCAACTCCCGATGATGATCACCGCAAAGATAACGGGCAGCGCAATTGCGGCCACAATCAGGCGCGTCTTCAGCATGGCATGGCTCTTTGGTGCGGGAGGTTATGGCTGCGAAACCAGCCCAAAGCGTCGCTCGCGCCGGGCAAAGTGGAGAATGGCTTTGCGCAGTTC
>JAADYV010000498.1 GCA_010092855.1 Chloroflexota bacterium
GCCTATAATGGGGTCGTGCTGTACGACCCCACACAGGCGGAGCCACTGCGTCGTTTCGAATGGCAAGGTTCGACCCTCACACTGGAATGGAGCCCCGATGGCAAATACATTGCCACTGGCGACCAAGACTCAACGGTGCATTTCTGGATCACCGATAGCGGGCAGGATTTGCAGATGTGGGGTTACGAAACGAAGGTGTTAGAACTGGCATGGAGCTTCAACAGCCGCTATCTGGCGACTGGTGGCGGGACTCAGGTCGTGATGTGGGACTGTTCCGGCAAGGGACCAGCAAACACCCGACCGATAATGCTAGAAGGACATGAACACCTCATCAAGCATCTGAAATTTCAGCGCCAGGGTATGTTGCTGGCATCTGGCGGCAATGATGGTCTGCTGGCGATCTGGTATGTCGACAAGAAGAACTCCGCATTGCTGGCACAAGCTGTGTTCAAAGCCCCGATTGCCAGCCTGGCCTGGTCACCGGATGATCGCTGTGTCGCGGTATCAGATGAGAGCGGTACCCTGTCGATAGCAGCAGTCGAGTGATGTAAGGAATGTGTTGAGTGGTCACATGATAGCAACCTTTTTATCTGAGCCAGCCGCGCAGTTCCTCCAACAAGCGCTATTTCCTGGAAAGCTGCTACACAGCCAAAATGCATCTTGACATACAGTAAAGGTCTAGTTATCATTTTTTGTCTGATTGAAAAGTTTTTTCATTTAGAAGGTACGCACCACCACATGAAGCTGTTTGCCCTGAGTGATACAGGGCTTGTAAGTACTTTGAATCGAATAAGACCTTTGAGGAGAAGGACATTATGCGATATCCCATTCGTTTTATGCTCTTGCTGCTGCTCCTATCAGTTATCGTCGTGCTGCCAGTACAGGCAGATGACGACGAACCGTTGCAGGTAACAGTCAGCATTTTACCCCAGCAGTATTTTGTCGAACGTATTGGTGGGGATCATGTCGCCGTCAACGTGATGGTGCAACCCGGCGAGTTCCCCGGCACCTACGAACCGACAGCGCAACAGTTGATTGATCTGAGTGAGTCCGTTGCCTATTTCAGTATCGATGTGCCCTTCGAGCGCGCTTGGTTGGATCGTTTTGCCGATGCCAATCCCGACATGCTGATGGTCGATACAACGCAGAACATTCAGCGCGTGGGTATGCAGGATCATGGTACTGATCTGCCCGACGACTACGAAACACCCGAAAACCCTGATGTGCATATCTGGCTCTCGCCGGAATTGGTCGCCGTTCAAGCGGAAACTATCTATGAAGCACTCGCGGAACTCGACCCGGACAATGAGACTGTTTACCGCGAAAATCTCGATGCATTTCTTGAAGACATTGCGGCATTACAGGACGAGATCAATGCTACCCTGGACGGTGTAGAGAACCGCAATTTCATCGTCTTTCACCCCGCCTGGGGCTACTTCGCCGGCGAGTTCGGCCTGACGATGATCCCGATTGAAGTTGGGGGACTGGAACCCAGCGCCCGCGAACTGGCCGACCTCATCAAGCAGGCGCAAGACCTCGACGTATCCGTGATCTTCGCGCAGCCTGAGTTCAGTTCGGAGTCAGCAGAGACCATCGCCGATCAAATCGGTGGGGAGGTCATGCTCATCAGTCCGCTGAATCCCGATTGGTTGGAGAATATGCGCAGCGTCGCAGCAACCTTTGCGAATGTGTTGAACGCACAATCCTAAGTAGCATTTCCACCACTACGATAAACCAACAGCCGGCCTGTGATGCACAGGTCGGCTGTATTAGAGGCAAGGCTGGGGCTATGGGCAAAACAGTGATTGAAGTGGAAGCGCTGTGGGCGGGCTACGATCACGAAGCGGTCCTGCAAGACGTGAACTTCACAGCTTATGCGCAGGATTTTGTAGGCATCATCGGCCCCAACGGCGGTGGCAAAACGACCTTCCTCAAGGTGCTGCTAGGTCTTTTGGCTCCCTGGCGTGGCAGCGTGCAGATCATGGGTGAACCCATCCGGCAAGGGCGGCGTCACCTGGGGTATGTACCGCAGATCGCCGAATTCGACCGGGCGTTCCCGATTACGGTCTGGGACGTAGTGCGGATGGGCTTACTGCGACCGGGTAAACTGCTGCGGCGCTACACGTCCACCGATAACGATCGGGCCGCTGAAGCCCTGCGCAGCGTCGATATGCTCGATCTGCGCCACCGTCCCATCGGGGTGCTTTCCGGGGGCCAGCGGCAGCGGGTTTACATCGCGCGCGCACTGGTGGCACAACCGCAGATTCTGTTGCTCGATG
The DNA here is from genome assembly GCA_010092855.1 of Chloroflexota bacterium. GTDB lineage: Bacteria > Chloroflexota > Anaerolineae > Aggregatilineales > Aggregatilineaceae > TC-15. Next base: position 2,280 of record JAADYV010000498.1, read on the forward strand.
AACCAACGGCGAGTGTCGATCCCGAAGTTCGTACCAGTATCTATGAGTTGCTGCGCGAGATCAACGAGCAGATCACCATTATCATTATCTCGCATGATGTGGGTGCAATTTCGTCGTTTGTGAAGTCTATCGGCTGTCTAAACCGTCAGTTGTTCTATCACCACGAAAAGGAACTGACGACCGAGATGCTGGAGGCCGCTTACCATTGCCCCATCGACCTGATTGCACACGGTGTGCCCCATCGTGTTTTGCCCGAACATCATCATAACGGGAGCAAAGAAAAGGAAAGCCTCCATGTTGGTTGAGATGCAAGAGGCCATGCAATTCGCATTCATGCAGAATGCCTTCAAAGCCGGAATGCTGGTGAGTCTGGCTGCCGGGATCATTGGCGCGTATGTGGTTATCACACGAACAGTATTTATCAGCGGCGGCGTGGCCCATACCGCCTATGGCGGTATCGGTATCGGCTACTACTTTGGTGGCGATCCGGTGACCGGGGCGCTGGTCTTCGCGCTGGTCGCAGCGTTGGGGATGGGCGTGGTGCAGAAGAAAACTCGCCAGCGGTCGGATACGCTGATCGGTGTGATGTGGGCCGTAGGTATGGCACTGGGCATTATCCTGGTCGACATGACCGAAGGTTACAAAGCTGACCTGATGAGC
>JAADYV010000499.1 GCA_010092855.1 Chloroflexota bacterium
ACGGGCTGGTCCGGGGCCTGGACCGCATCCCCAACGGCGGCGTTGACGCCTGGATTAGGCTGCTGCTCGACCACCTGCGGCAAGGAAAAACCGACCTCGGCGGGCGTAGTATAGATCACGGTGAAGGGCTGTCCCTGGAACACCGTGGTGCCAAACGAAGTCGCAAACGCTTCGACCGGGTAGGTGGTCATGTGCATCAACCGCCAGTTGATGCTGTCAACAGCCAGGAAACCATCTGCCGTCGCATACAGACTGCCAATCTCCGGGCTAAGCGGCACCGAGTTCTGGCCGTTGGGCGTAGTGATAACCCAGTGGGGCTGGTAGGGGCCGGTTTCGGTGCGGTAGCCAATCCACTGACCGCCGCGCAGCCAACGCGGATATCGCGGTGCCGCTGTCCCATCCACAAACACCGTTACCGGGGCGTAATTCGGCGCGACCTGGGTGCTCAGCGTGTTGGTGGCGGTGGGGGTAGGCGGGTTGCCATCATACCAGGCATACACCACCTGGCCGCTGGCGGGCATAATATCGAAACCGGTGTTCATGCTGAAGGGCAGCGCATCTGGTCCGATGGCGGTTGTCTCTGGATACCACATAAACGATGGAAACGTGGTATCAGGCGCATTGGGATAGGTCACCATCTGGAAGCGGACGCGGGTCTGGCCTAGCCCTTCATCAAGGTCGTAATGGGCAACGACCGGCCACCAATCGGCACTCAACGGCATATTGCCGGGCAGCGTGGGATCGCTGTTGGTCAGTTGGGCGACGACGTTGCCACTGGCCAGCTCAAAAGCGATAATGCGCCAATCCGTCGTCGTGTTGTTGCGCAAGCTGACGGCGAAATGGGTCGAGCTGATGGTGGAGGGATAATAACCATTCCACATAAAGACTTCGTTGGGTTCAGTTTGGTGCGTCTGCAAGAAGTAACCAGTCTGCAGATCAAAAAAACCGATGCCCTCACGACCGTCCAAGAGAGGGGCCATCACAACCAGGTAACGCCCATTGGGCGAGATGTGTAGTCGCACGCCAGATGTGGCTGAGGCTTCGTTCTGCAGGCGCGGGCGCGGGATGCTGGCCTGTTCGCCGTTGGCATTAATCCAATGCAGCGAATTGGTGTTTTGTTGCCACACAACGGCGTACCAGGTCGCTGGTGGCAGCGTGCCGTCGGCGACCGCTGTGCGCGGCATCACCAGCAGCAAGGTTCCCGCGATCAGCAGCAGAGCCACTACCAACACAACCGGTTTTGGGATAGACATGACGTTTGCTCCTTATTCGTTCACTTATCGACCTATCATACAGAAGAGTGGGAGCTGTTGTCACTACTCAAAAGACAATAATAAAGTAAAATTTATAGTTTTTAACTGTTTTTTATAGAGAAAAGGAAAGGGGTAACTGTCTTGCCGTCGGTGCTCACGGGCAGCCCGCTATGCTCCCTCTGAAGTACTGGAACAATGACCTGGGCAGGGAACGGTCCTGTCTTCCTACCCTACTCCGTTAAGCTGAACGGCGGCGACTCCGTGCGGCGGAATAGCCAGTTCGAAGGTCAGGTCCGGTCCAGTGGTATGTGGCGTAAGCGGTGTCATTTGCATCACGGACGCCGCCAGGAGCTGCTCGACCGTGTCTGCCCGGATGTATTGCGGTTGTCCCACCTCGATCCAGCGCTGCTTGGGATTGGCATGATCGGCATCAATTCGGCGTACAGCCGCGCTGTCGATGGGCGCGCAGTTTTTCAGCATGATCTGAACCGTCTCCGTCTCAATCGGTGCCAGTGGGACGTTGTGGTTATAGACCAGGATGTCGATCTGGTCTGCGCGGCGTGTAGCGACAGCCTCGACGGTCTCGCTGGTACCGCCTGTGACGGTGATTGGCATACGCTCATGGCCCAGCCCGTGCAGTAGCTCATAAGCGCGATAGACCGGTTTGGGCACGCCGTGCAGCGTCATCAGGCCAAAGCCACCATGAAATGGCAGCGACGGAAACGGCGTTTCTTCGAACAAGTCGGAAAACACCCAGTAGGCATAGCCGTCTACCAGGCCGCCGTTGTCCACAATGGTCTTGATCACGAACGCCGCCAGATACGACTCGTCCTGGTAGGGGTTGCGCAGACTGGACGAACAGTTCCACTCGGTGTAATACAGCGGCAAGTCACCGGCTTCCTGGCGAGCGGTCTGCGTCATGTCCTGCATCACGCCCCGTTTGGCGTGTCCCATTTGCGCTTTCAGGTCCATGTCCCAGCCCAGTGCGGTATCCGTCGGGTAGTGGTGCGTCGAGACGAAATCCAGCGGCACATCATGCTGCTGGCAGTAGGCGATCATGTCGGGAATCCAGGCGTTTTTGGCGGTCGATGGACCACCGACGCGCAGGCCCGGATCAACGCTTTTGATCGCTTCCGCCGTGTAGTGATAGAGTTTGAAGTAATCTTCCTGCGAACCTGCCCAGAACCCCGGAGCCAGGTTCGGTTCGTTCCACACCTCGAAGAACCACGTCCGGACTTCATCCAGGCCGTAGCGGTCCACGCAATGCGCCACCAGCGCCCGAATCATGGCCGCCCACGCTTCATAGTCCGCGGGCGGCGTGACATTGCCCTGGTAATGGAAAATGGTTTGGGAGCCAGAGGCCATATCGCGCGGCATAAAACTCAACTCGACAAACGGTTTCATGCCAATGCTTAGCAAAAAGTCGAAGACTGAATCGACGTTGAAGAACGAATAAGGGGGGAAGTTGGACCATTGGGTATATACGCTCATGTCATCACACAGCAACCCGTGAAAACGCACGTACTGGAATCCCAGTTCTGCTTGACACCAGGTGAGTTGCTGCCGCCAGTCGGCGCGCAGTCCCAGCGCCGCATGACCACTGCCGATAACGGTTTCCCAGTAGTGTGGAAACGGGGTGGTAGGTGCCGATAGGTCCAACGAAAACGTGATCATCAGGTGTATGTTCTCCTAATAACAAGGGGACACGCCCTGGTTGGACGTATCCCCTCATGTTCTCATGTTGTGCAGACTTAGGGGATGACCACCGTTATGTTATCGAAAACGGCAGTCGCATATAGATCGGGGCTGTCTGGCTCGCTGGAGCACAGCGTAAACCCGATGTACACGTCCTCGGCCATTTCCAGTTCGATAGAGTCAACCAACTCCCAGTTTTCGCCATCGGTCGAAATGTAGCCGGTGAAGGTGTTGCCCGTGCGGTTCAACCGGACCCAGGCCGGGGCATAGATTGCACCCGCGCTGGTGTGGCGGCTGTCGCTGTTAGGAACGGGGCGATGTTGGAAACCCGCTTCAGCAGCACCCGAAATCATCATGAACGTATGCTTGGAGCCGCCGGTGAGTTCTTCGCGAATCATCACCCCGGCTTTGGTCCACACGTCCACCATTTCCACGCTCACTACACGCGCCGTGATCTCACCGTCACCGGAGAGGGGCTGGTAAACATAGTAGAGGATATCGTTGCTCCACCAGATGTCGCCCGCAGAGCGCATCGTGAACGACTCGGTTTCGCTGTCATATGCCACGCTGCCGGGGGACCAGACGGTACCGACGTCAGCGGCCAGCCATGCACCGGGCAGCGGTACAACTGTGACGATGTCGGTGCTGCCCACGTTACTGCCATCCTGGTACGCTGTCACCTGGTAATAGTAGGTTGTCAGCTCGATGGTGTCATCGACGTAGCTGGTGCTCTCGATATCGGTCGCCAGCACTTCAAACGTATCCGACTCTTCTGCGCGGCGCAGCAGTTCGTAGGTGATGCCGTCCGTGCCGCCCTGCCACTCCAGGTTGACCAGCCCATCGCCTGGCATAGCCGCCAACTCGACGGGGGTTGGGCCGGTGGTAAAGGTGATGCTGGCCGAGTCGGTCGAGAGATTGTGGGCCACATCGCGCGCAAACACCGACACGGTATAGCTCGTGCCCGGCGTCAGGCCCGACAACTGGGCGCTCGTTTGCCCGTTGGTGATGCTCAGCAGTTCATCCCCAGCATAGACTTCGTAGGCGATGATGCCCACGTTATCCTGGCCTTCTTGCCAGGCAACGGTCGCAGTCGTGTTGGTTACCTCCGAGACCGTGCCGTCCGGCGGGGCCGTCGGCAGTTCAGCATCCACCGGCGCGATGACCACACGGTCGATAATCGCTGACCCCTCATCCCCGAAGTAGTCCTGCAGTTCCAGCGTGTTGGTGCCTGCTTCAAGCGGAACCACCACCGTCACGACATCGAAGTCGGTGGAGTTGCCGTTGACGCCGCTGGTGGCATCGAATTCAAGCTGGGCAATATCCACATCATTGACCAGCAGGCTCTTGGTGTTGTCGTTCACGCGCGCCGAAAAACGCACGGATACCAGGTACTCGCCGCTGGTGTCCACTTCAACGTTCGGGAAGGTCAGCGCTGCGCCAAGCTCATCGGGCAGCAAAACCTGCACGCCGCCTGACGCTGCCCCGCCGACGTTTTGCGCGCTAGCCGCGCCGCTTAACACAGCGTTCTCGGCTTCGAGGATTTGGATCGGCGCAGCCACCACGCGGAGAGGGTCGGACAGCGGTCCCTCACCGAGAGAACTGACCGCGGAAACGGCATAGTAGTAGGCGGTGCCGGTGCTCAGCCCGGTATCGGTGTAGGTTACATCAACCACAGCGGTAGCTACCGGCTCGAACGGGCCGTCGAGTTCCTCGCTGCGATAGATGGCGTAGCTTTCGGCACCCGCACCCAACGCCCAGGTCAGGCGCACACTGCTGCCGCTACCGTCGGCAGGGGTGGCCAGCACGTAAGCCGGTGGCGACGGAATAAACGCCGTGTCGCAGCAGGCTTCGGGCGGGTAAAGCTGGGCTTGTGGCACGATCTGCCACAGTTGGCTGGGGCTTTCCCAGGCCAGACGCAGCCGGGCATGACCATCGTCGTGGGCGTATTCCAGCACGATGTCATACGCCTGGCCAGCGTCCAGGTCGATCTGGCCCTCGGTGGCCCCATCCAACACCACCGTGTCACCGAGGCTCAATTTGACCGTGCCGTCGGTGAGGGCGTGGAAGGTATACGTTTCGGAGAAGCGCGGCACGATCTGGCCGGTCCAGCGCACTGAGAACGTATCGGGATCGATCAGGTTTTCTAGAGCCATGCCCGGTGTGTTGGTGATGGCGATCATGTTGGGCGAACCAAAGCCCCAATCGCGGTTGGGTTGGGCATCCAGGCGCGTCAGGCGGGGTTCGGTAAAGTCCGCATTGTCGAAGTAGTCACCCTGCAGGCCGGTGCCGGTGCCTTCCGGTTCGGTCGGAACAGCGGCCAGTGCCGGAACCTCAACCGGTGCGCCACAGGCATCACCTGCGCCAAAGCCCCACAGCGTACCCAGGTAGCTGCCGCGCGGCGATGTCCACCAGTAGGGTTCGAACACCGACAGGTCGAAGTCGCTGCTGGAGCGCCCAGAATTGCTGTACAGCACCGATTGGGTGGCGTCGCTGAGCTTGACCGCCAGTGGGATGTCCTGTCTGGCCGCCAGTTCGGGGATATTGCCCAGCGGGATGGCCACTTCCACCATACGCACGTCACCCTGCTGGCTGATCTGGACAAGCACATCCTGCGCCACGCCTTCAGTCGGCGGGCTGAAGGGGTAGCGATTGCGGCGGTCCGAGCCGGGCAAGAACAACTGCCAGGCCTGCGCTTCGGCTTCGATTGCCGTTTCGTCATCCACGACCACGGGCGCAGTCTGGTAGAAAGCGTAGAGATAGTCGGTTTCGCGCGCGGGCTGACGCCGGTGATAGGGGTGATCGACGGGCCACAGGTAGTCGTCCGGGTTGGGGCGGCTGTTGATCGCGAGTTGGATATTGTCGTAGTAGAACAACCACTGCGGGTGGGTGGTGTAGAAGAAGTTGTCTTCGCCCAGGCTAAACCAGTCATAGAGCGGGTTGGGCGGCGCGTCGTCGGTGGGATCGGTGACTTCGGCCAACAGGTAGAGGTAGTCCGTATCGTAGGCCAGCGCGACCTGCCCCCCGAACGTGCCGTCGGCATTGCTCAGCGTGACGGGGGTCAGCGCGGCCAGGTCGCCAGACGTATCGCCGTCGATGATGGGCGAGGCGCAGGCGATGACGTGCACCTCGATGTTCTCGTTCCAGACGGCGGTGCCGCTGGCCGTGGTGACTGTAACTCCGATAGGATAGCTGTTTTCGGCGTTCGCGGCGGCTTCGGTCAGCGTCAGGGTGAAGACGCGGCTTTCGCCAGGTGCCAGGTCTTCAAAAGCCAGTTCTGTCGTGTCGGCCTGCCAGCCATCGGGCAGCGTAACGGCCAGGGTGCCGCTCAGCGGCTGGTTGACCACGTTGGTCAGCGTGATGTCCACCGGCACGCCAGCGTCCAGCGGCTGGGTGATATCGCGCAGCGTCACGTAGACGGGCTCCGTTTCTTCAACCACGATACCGTCAATCGCCGCTTGCAGCGCTTCCAACGAATCAGCCGTGAGGTAGACTGGCTCTTCGGCGAACGGCAGCACAAACTGATCGCCGTCCGCTTCTACACTGCGGCCATAGTGATCAAACGCTGCCAGCCCCGCCGCATTGATGGACATTGTGCCAGGCGTGACCGTCTGGTTGTTGGGGAAAAAGTTAGGATCAACGGGAATACCGAACAGTACCGCGACATACCCGTCCTCGCCCTCGAAGATGAAGCTGTAGGGTACCCGCACCGGGTTGCGCTCTTCCACAAAGGTGGTGCCTTCCAGGAAGTGGGTCATGGTCGCGTAGCCGATGGCGTTGGGCTGGGGCGAAAACTGCTGCGGGTTTTCGAGGTCGGGCGTGTAGTAATCACCGGCGTCAACGTGCCCGCTGAAGAAGTTGCCCAGCACGACCATGTTGACCTTCTCGGCCCCAGAAGCAATGGCCCACATGTGCTGCTGCACCGTGCGCGGCAGTTGGGCCGTATACCAGCTTTCGGTATTCCACACCGGCAGGTCCACCAGCCGGTTGGCGTAGTAACCACCGGGGTCATCGGCACCGTGATAGGTGATGAGGTCGAACAGTTCCGGCCAGGTGGGGTCCGACAGCAGGACATCGTTGGTGTTGTCGTGGCTGTCTGCGCCACCGACCAGCACGCTGGGATCAGCCGCCTTAACACCTTGCATGGCATAGCGCGACAGGTTGCGGTAATGCTGGGCGGTGCCTTCCCAACCGGAGATACCGCCGCTTTCCCAGGGTTCGTTCCAGACGTTGATCGCGCGGGCCACGTCGCCATAGCGGGTAATGACTTCGTACCAGTAGTTGGCCCAGGCTCCATAGTAGGCCGGGTTGGGAGTCACATCGCGGCCCTGGATATCGGCATTGCGCTCCCACCCCGCACCATTGTCACCGAGCAGCAGCACGTACATTTCACGCTCGTGGAAGCGCTGCATAGCGGCATCCATCGCCGTCCAGTCGAAGACACCTGGCTGGCGCTCGGTCTGTGACCACATGAAGCTCGCGCGAGTCCACTGCACGCCGATTTTCTGCAATGTCTCCAGCTCGATGGCCTGGGCTGCGCCGTCGACCGCGCGCGTGTCACCCATGAAGTAGGAGTCGTATTGGAAGCCCGGTTCCGGTGGGTAAATGGTACCCACATTGCCTAACCATACGGCGGTATCACCCCGCGCGGTGGTCGCCACCACGTACACCCCATACAGGCCAGTTTCGGGAGCCTGGAAGTCAATCGTTGCTTCATAGGTTTCGTTCGGCTCGAGGGCAAGATCGCCCAGCGGGACAGCCGTGACGATATCTTCTGGGACGATGCGCACGCCATCGTAGTACAACTCGGCTTCGTCCCGTTCTTCCTGCATTACGGCAAAAACAATGTGCCCGGAGAATTCCTGGGCCCGGTTCCCGGCGTTGATGGTCACGGTGATGTGTGCTGTTTCGCCGGGATAGTACAGCCGGTCAAACACGTCGGCGGTCATCTCGGCGGCCCAGGTGATGCGCACCGCCTGGCGTGGATTGTTGAACTGTGCACCCAGATGTGCATTCAGACCCTCGAAATCAACCGACGGCAGTTCAAAAGCCCAGTCGTCTTGGGCCCCTGGCTTTTGCGGTGAATCGGCCATGCCGGGCGTGAGGTTGATGGTCAGCGTGACCACCAGCAGGACGAGTATTATGCCTATCATCAAACGTCTTTTTTGCATGTGTTGCGCTCCTAAACTTAAGCTGGTGATTTTTTGAAGAAAAACCGTATGCCCCTTAAGCCGGAGCATACGGGCCCTGCAATTTATGTGCGTCGACGAACAACCAGCACCCAGTCCTGCGCATCCGGCGGTATGACTTCCCACCGGAGGAAACTGCCGTACCAGTTGGTCACATGTGGTTCGGCGTCCGCCCATGCGCCGGTGCGCGGGTCAAACCACTGGCTGGCATAATCCGCCGGGTCTGGAGTCGAGCCCACGGGCGGCAGGAAGACATTGACCTGTTTCTGGGCATTGCGCATATAGACCACGTACTCGTGCCCCAGGTTGGCGGCGCAGTAGACCTGGCAGGGATCGGTGGCGCTGACAATTTCGGGATGTGGAGCCAGTTCCCACCAGGCGACGCTATCCATCAAATCGCGCAGGTGGCGCATCTGAGCGCCGCCAGGCAGGTGCAGGGCCTCTTCCCAGTGCGGCATGGATTTAAACCCGATGTACTTAACGCCCAGCGGCGGGTCGGTTTCGGTTTCCCAGGACCAGATGCCGTGCGCGCCATAGGTCTGGCCGATGCAGCCTTGCAGCACCGGAATGTAGGTTGCCAGGCGGATATCGGCGTCATCGAAGAGGAAATCGCCTTCGTCCAGGCAGGTCGGGTGAGCTTCATACCACGACTCGGACATGATCGAGGGCTTTACCGGCAACGCGTGATAGTCATCCCAGGCCAGCGTGTCCATGAATTTACGCAGCGCCAGCGCGTGCCCCACCTGGACCAGGTTGAAGTCGTACCAGTCATCGGCCTGATAGTGACGGCTGCCGCTGTGGGGGGCCGTCGAATGGTTCGAGGTGGGGTGCTCGTAGGGATCGTTTTCGTGGACAAACCGCCCCACTTCGCGCCAGCCCGCGACATCCGGCGCAAAGAAGTATTCGCCGGCCACGCACCACACCACGTTGTAGGCGGTATAACGCGCGATCAGATAGTGCCAGAATTCCTGAAAATGTTTGACACCCATCGTTTCGAGGTCCGGTCCCCAACCGCCCAACAAACACGGCACCAACCCGGCTTCGAGCATGGCCATGATCTTGACGTCGAGATAGTGGAAGTATTCCGGGTTGATCCGTTCGAATGGCTCGGTGTAGGGCATACCGGCCTCATTGATTGTCCAGATCAGGGCTTCATCGGGTTTGTCATACAGCGCTGGACGCCCGACCACCATCTGGATCACGGTAAAGCCTTTGGCTACGCGATCCGCCACATATACCGGCAGGTGCTCTTTTTCGTCGAAGCGCGTGGTGTTGGCACCCCACAGCGTGTCGCCCAGCCAGTAGAACGGTGTGTCGTCGGCATACTCAAAATAGCGCCCCGACTCGTGCACCCGGACAAAGCCGCGCCGGGTGGGGTTGGCGTCGATGTCGGCAGGTGACCAGGGGGCCGCGATGAGTTCGCCCGACCGGTTATGCAGGTCGTCATCGTCTACTTTCGAACACAGTGTGCGCCAGGTCCAACGCCCCGCTGCGGTCGGCGCAAACCGGATGCGCCAGGTCTGTGCGCCGTCCCAGAACCCCGGTACGCGCAGTACTTCCCCATTGGGGCCAAAGAATTCGCCGTACAGCGCAATGTCCCGAAATGGGTTGTCGTAGGCTGTGGTAGCTTCGAACGATAGCTCAGCGCTTTCCCAGATGTGTGTGTTCAAAAGAAACTCCCCCTCTATCGGATAAGGTAAACATGATATTTGTGCGCACGGTGGTCTTGCGTTTCGCCGGTGAGGACATCCGTGATGGCGGCTCCGCTTTCAACCGGCAGATCGAAGTCTTCGAACGCCCACACCACCCGCGCCGAATCTCCCGCCTCAGGTGCGGCGTACATCACCCCGACCTCACCGGGCAGGACCTCGCGGTCGATCATCAGGTCGTTGACCTGGTTGAAGGCCTTGAACAGCGCGGTGTGCCACTCGGTCACCGGGATGATGTCGTCGTCGGTGCAGTAAGCGAAGCTCAGCGTGTTGTACTTGATGTTCCAGTAGACGGTCCACACCATGCGGTAGGCCAGGCCCTTGAAGAATACGTCTGCCGGTTCTGCGCCTGCCGCTTCGATGGCCGCCGGATCAAACACCGCCAGGCATTCCATCCACATGAACAGGTTGTCCAGCCGGAAGGTCGTGGCCGGGCCAGAGCGTGAAATGCCAAAAATGCCGTTGTCTTCCCCACAGTAGACATAGCCGTACTGCTGCATGTCGGCCATCAGGTCCAGGTGCGCCCGATACTGTGACTGGATTGCCGCCGGTGGTTCCTGGGCGGGCCGCACGTTGGTCAACAGCTCGACCTGGTCGATGGTGCCACCGGCGCGTTCGCTGTGCGGGTTATAGGCATAGTGGAACTTGTCGCTGGAGAGGTTAAACGAACTGTCCAGGAAGATGACATCCAGGCCGACTTCTTCGCGGGCGGCGCGCCAGCATTCGTGCCAGTAGGCGCGCACCTGGGGATCGCGCAGGTTCAACACCGCGAAGACTGGCGTATAGTGGTCGGCTTCGATTGCGCCCGACGCATTGCGCACCCAGGGCGAATCGCCCAGCCGGTCCATGATGCTGCCCGCGCGCGGCAAGAAGTCGATGCGCTTGGGCGCACCATCGGGCTTGTCGAAGATCAAGGTCAGGGTCGAGATCGACGTGTTGCCCCACATTTCGAAGCGCGCTCCACCGGCGTGCACGGCATCGGCGAGGCGTTTCATACCCGCCTTATCGTGGAAGATGTAATCAACCGTGCAGCACATATTGCTCACGCCCCACGTGTTCATGTTGTTCTGGAAGTGGTTGGGCACCATGATCGTTTTGATCCCGGCGTCGAGAAGCTTGGGTACGCCTTCGGTGGCGTAGCGGTCCAGGTCGGCGTCGCCCCATTCTTCGATCACGCCGTAGGTGGTCGCGCGTTCGATGCGCATTCCGATGGCGTCGTGCAGCGTCCGCCAGACCAGGCTGCGCACCGCTTCGTAGATGTTGATCGCCTGGACATCATTAAAGCGGCCCGCGATCCACAGCACTTCCACCGGCGCGGTCTGGAAATCGGTGCCCAGGTCGGCGCAGTGTTCGTGCCAGTGGAAAATCTCTTGCTTCCCGCGCGGCTTTTCGATCAGCGTGCGGATATGGGCCACTTCCGGCG
>JAADYV010000500.1 GCA_010092855.1 Chloroflexota bacterium
GGGTACGTACTGCCCGGTCTGCCGAACATCGCGCGTTCCCAACCCCAGCGTGGATCGGCCAGCACCATCGTCGGGCGGATTCCCGGCGGCGGTTTCTTCAACGTGCTGGAAGGCCCGATGTGTGGGCCGGAAGGCCGCTACTGGTGGCGTGTGAGTTACCAGGGCATCACCGGCTGGACGGCGGAAGGCGAAAATGGCGTCTACTGGATCGCGCCGTTGTATACGTGCAATAACAGCCCGCCGCCGCGCCTGACTCCCAATACACTGGCGCAGGTGCTGCCCGGCCTGCCCAACCGCCTGCGCGACTATCCCGGCACCAACGGCGCGCAGATCGGTGAGATTCCTGGCGGTGGTGTGTTCACTGTGCTCGACGGGCCGCAGTGTGGTCCCGAAGGCTGGACGTGGTGGCGCGTCAACTACAACGGCCAGGTCGGGTGGACGGCGGAAGGCCAGGGCAGCGAATACTGGCTGGCACCCTACAGCTACGTGCCTGAACCACCGCCGCCTGCCGTGTGCACCCTGACCCCGCGCCTGAGCATTGGCGCGCAGGGCCGTGTGACGCCCGGCGATCCCAACACAGTGCGCTCCCAGCCCTATGCTGGCGGCGGCAGCACCATCCTGGGGTACATTCCCGGTGGTGGCGTGTTTAATGTGCTGGAAGGTCCGTCGTGTGGGCCGGACGGTCGCTACTGGTGGCGCGTGACTTATCAGGGCGTCACCGGTTGGACGCCCGAAGGCGAAAATAGCACCTACTGGCTGGAACCGTACTACGCGCCTACTCCGCCCATCGTGTGTTCGCCCGCGCCGCGCCTGGTCGTGGGGCAGTTCGGCTATGTGTTGCCCGGCCTGCCGAACGCGGTGCGCAGCCTGCCCGGCGGCGCTCCCGGCAGTACGGTCATCGGTGAGATTCCGGGGAACGGTGTCTTTCGCATTCTGGCCGGGCCGGAGTGTGGTTCCGACGGGCGCTACTGGTGGCAGGTTAACTACGGCGGCCTGATCGGGTGGACGGCAGAAGGTGAAGGCGCAACCTATTGGCTGGCTCCCACCGGCTAGCAAGCTGCCCACCATCCACAAACAAGTGTCCTCAGGGGCGTGACCACTGCGCCCCTTTTGCATATACTGGGTAGTGTTGGCATTTTTGTCTGATATCGGCGATTTGCTGAGTGTAAATGCCAACACAACCCTACAATCACGCCAGGGTCACGCCTGGCGGTTAAGCTAAAATCACTGCCTACGCTTATCAACATCACAAAAAGGGGAAAATTACTCATGAAGGTTCGTCTGGTGTTTGCTGTGTTATTGATTGCTGTGCTGCTGCCCGTTCAGTGGGGCGCACCTGCCCACGCCCAACCGCCCGAAACACCGCTGATCATTCTCTCTGGCTACGATGTGTTTCTCGCCTCGCCCCAGGATGGCACGCTCACCCCACTGGTGATGGACAGGCACGTGCTGGGGATAGCATTGTCGCCCGACGGCGCGCGCCTAGCTTATACCGCGTGGGCACCGATCAGCATTGAGGCCGTCGAACGCACCGGCGGCATCGGCGGTGGCCCGCTGCCCGCCGACATTCACGTCCTCGACCTGGGCACCGGGACCGATACGCTGATCGCGGCTCAGCCGGAGGATGCGCGGTTCATGGTGGATGGGGGACCGGACAGCGCGCTGCTGCGCTCAAAACCAACCTGGTCGCCAGATGGTACCCAGTTGGCCTGGACTGAAATCCACTACCCCTCGTCAGCCCAGGAAACCAACCGCTTGATGGTCTACGACTTCGACACCGGCAACGCCCGCGTTGTGGCCACCCACTTGCCGGAACGCGCCTATGTGGGCGGCCCGCAAGACGTGGTTTGGGGCGCGGGTGGGTTGGCGGTGCTGGCCGTTACCTATCGGGAGACCGGGACGGGAACCGAATTCATGCGCGGGGTTGAGGTCTACGATCCGGTGTCTGGTGTGATTCTGGCGGAAGCCTACTACTCTGATGAAGCAGAACAGCCCCAGCGCCCGGTGGACTTTGCGTGGATGACGCTGGACGGGCAGGCGTATGTCGGGATGTTGTTTGGCGATGGGCAGTGGCGGCTACTTGATCCCGCGACGGGCCAGGTGATCCATACGCCGAATTCCGCTGAGCTGTACAGCCCGCTGGTACCGGGCGGGGTAGTGCTGGCGCTCACATTTGATCCGGACGATGACAACTTCTACCGCAACCGCATCTGGACGCCGCTGCCGGATGGCCTGCCCCTGCCGTACAACGAACCGATGGTCGTGATTGCGCCCGACGGCCAGGCGATGGCGTTTCCGCAGGACGGAAGCGTGGTTTTGTACCGTGATGGTGTGGTCATTGCCACGGTTCCAATGGCAGGGTACATCAGTTCCGTAGTGTGGGGGCCAACCGCGTGGCGTATAGCAGGGGAGGGGAGCGTAGCTGAAACTCCCGACACCACGACTGCATGTCCAGGCACGCTGCCATCGCGCCTGGTGGCGGGCGGGATGGCGCAGGTGATCCCGGACACATCGGCCAACAACATGCGCGCGACTCCGGGCACTGCCGGGGACATGGTAGTCCAGATTTTGCCCGGCGAGCCATTCCCGGTTGTGGATGGCCCGGTGTGCGCTGATGGCTACGCCTGGTGGCAGGTGCAGTATGGGGGCACGACCGGTTGGACGGCGGAGGGTGACAGCAGCAGTTACTGGCTGGAACCGGTGAACTAAGGGAGCGCAGGTGGCTGGTTAGCAAGAAAAAACAGCAAACAAAAGCACCCACCTTGACCCACAAGCGGGTGCTTTTATGTATCTATTGGGATTGTGTCCAACGGCATTCTGTTTAATCTCCTGTAAACCAGGATGTCAATTTACGGAATGGGCCGCGTTTTCTGGGTTCTTGGATGTTGGTGTTGCCCCGGCTGTCGATAATGATTTTTAGCACTTCGCGCTTGGAAATAGCAGACCGCAGATCGATACGTTTGCCGCGCGGTACCAGCAGGGCAATCAGCCAGTTGTGCTCTTCATCGGCCCGAATCCCAGCCAGTTTCCACTCGTCGTCATACAATTGGATGGTGTGCATCAAGAGCTGGTGACGCTCTTTTTTGGAAAGTTCGCCCGTCGGCCTGGCCAGAGGGTCAGGTTCGGGAGTAGATTCCGGCATCATACGGTCCGGTTCCAAATCGTGTGCTTCGGCTGGTGGGGACCCTTCGTCGTACCGTTGGCCATTGTCATAACGATGTGTGCCATTTTGATGACTGTCTCGGCGATGGACGCCAGTCCGATGC
Organism: Chloroflexota bacterium; assembly: GCA_010092855.1. GTDB lineage: Bacteria > Chloroflexota > Anaerolineae > Aggregatilineales > Aggregatilineaceae > TC-15. Next base: position 3,267 of record JAADYV010000500.1, read on the forward strand.
GCATCAAAGATGCCCTCTGATGAGGTTCCATAAACAGGGTCATCAATGATGTCCGGTGCCGGTTCAGGCTGCGGTGTTGGTGGTGGTGAAACAGGCTTCGGAACAAGTTTTCGTTTTGGCCCAGAGCGTGATGACGCCAGCCGGGTTGGTGCCCGGTGATCATCATGTGACATTATTTCAACTCCTCAGATTCTTTCCCGCATCAGTTGTGCACGATTGTTACACATGCAACAAACCCAATCCCAACTTAAATGTATCAATTTTCTAACACTAGGTCAAGCCGCCTGGACAGCACCTTGCTCCAGAACTAACAAATTTACGAAGTTTAACGAACTTTTTGGTAGCCAAATCTATAGTATTATACACTTTTTTTAGTGAAGGCAAATACACTAAATGGTCTTACTGTCTTGTTCCAACGCCGGAAAGAAGACTATTTTAACAATTCATTTACAAATGCATCCATTTTATCAATACATATTGGAATAATTCCTGCGCCCGAAGTCCGCAACTGCCGGTTGCCAGGCGCGGCGTTATCACACGCAAATACCGTGCGCTTTTGGGCATGGGCAAAGCGCACCGTATGCAGGCTGCCGCCGGTGGTCCCGGTTTCGATCACCAGTACGACCGTGCTCAAACCACTGATCAACCGGTTACGCGCGACCAGTGCAGCGCTGGTGGGATCGGTGTCCGGATGCACTTCGGCGACCAGCGCACCCTGCCGGGTGATCGCGGAGGCCAGTGCTGTGTTTTCGGGCGGATAGATGACGTTAACGCCGCTGCCCAACACCGCCAGTGTGTGGCCGCCGCCGCGCAGTGCGCCCTGGTGGGCCGCCGTATCGATTCCGGCAGCCAGCCCACTGACCACCGTCCACCCGTGAGAAACAAGCGCCTCGCCCAGCGCTGCCGCCAGTTCACTCGAAGCGGGAGTCGGGCTGCGTGTGCCGACAATGGCCGCTGCTCGCCCATCCGGCAGGGGATCGAGACCTCGGCAAAACAGCACGGGCGGGGCATCATCCACCGTTCGCAGTGGGGAGGGCAGCGCGTCCGGCCCCAGGATCGTGATACCATCCGCCTGCCAACGGGCGATGTCGGCGCGCGTCCGGTCCAGGTCCAACGCGCGAATCGCAGCGGCCAGCTTGGGGCCAATGCGTGGCACGGCGCGCAGGTCTTTTTCGCTGGCGGCGAACACAGCGTCCAGCGTTTCAAAATGGTCCAGCAGCCGCTGGATGGTCTTACCACCCAACGCCGGGACCAGGCTCAGGGCAACCCACTGCACGAGTTCCGTTGTGGGCGTTTGTTCGGTCATATGGGTTTTCCTCATTCATGCGATGCGCGCGATGACGCCAGGCTACCCGTAAATACTAGCCGATTTTCGATATTCGCGCGGTGGGCGGGGCCCGCCCGTGTCCCTACTTGTGTTTTTGCCTGCGTCGCGTCACAATTTGCCATCGTTCAAACCTGCGGGTTGGGACGTGTATCCATATTGCAAGACAAAGATGATCGGGTATGTCGCCACAAACCATCCGCGTGAGCTGCGCGTGCCTGTGCCGGATCGAGCACCAGGGACGCTATCTGCTGCTGCTCAACGCCAACCGGCTGCAGCGCAAGCTATACGTGCTTTCGCCCATCGGCGGCGCGCTCGAACTGTATGACCTGGACCGACTGGTGGATTTTGAGGCCCGGCCCGAAGACCCGGCCAGTTCTGATTTGCGATTGATGCTGCCAGAAGATAAGTTACCTGCGTTTGCCGAGTGGTTTTATGCAGGTGAGGGACGCGAGCGCTCGCCGCTGCGCGAAATGCAAGAGGAGCTGGTCAACGAAAGCAGGTTGCTGCCGTCGCTGGAACCAGAGCAGCTCGCGTATGACCACCTGTGGACAGTGGAAGAGCAAACCTTCACCATGCGGCGCGGGCAAACCGGTGTGTTGACGCACTACTTCCTGGAAATCTACGCCGTGCGCTTCCTGGCGGCGGCGGCGCTGGGGCCGCTGCTGGCGCTGGCACCCGACAGCGGCGCGACCTGGGTCACAGCGGAGCAAATCGACGCGGCCAGCTACCTGCCGGTGCAGGTGAACGGCGAGCAGCATCAAGCCCGCGTGAACGGCTACTACCTGCTGCACGCCGAACCCCGTCCCCCGGCAGATGCTGCGCCCGGTTCCTCAAACTCAAATGAGTCTGAGTAGCAGTTACTCTTCGAGCAGGCTTACTCTTCGGCCAGGTTCACGAAAAAGCCCCGGATGTAGTTTTCGGCCAGCACCGCGTCCATATCGGCGATGATGGCATCCACCGCTGCCGCATCCGGATCACCATCCAGGGTGAAAAACAGGCGATTGGGCAGTGGGGTGTCGTTTTCTTCGATGAATCCCGCCAGCATTGCCAAATCTATCCAGGGCATGTAGACCGTTTGCCCGGTGCCGCTGTGGATGCCGATTATCTCATACTCGACCTCACTGCCGCCGACTCGAATAGTTATCGTGTCCCCTACCCGCTTGTTCTGTGTGCTGGCCAGTTCCTGGCTGGTCACCACGCCCGCACGCTCTGGATCAGAGAACCAGGCTTCACCCTCAACCAACTCGAAGTCCAGGGTGTTGGTTGCCGGATCAAAGCCGATATACTGCACGTCCAATCCCGCGCCGTACACAAATCCCGGCGAGGCAGCCACAATGCCATCGACCTCGTTTTGCAGCAGGAAGCGCATCGCGTCGGCATCTACGCCGGTCGGGGCCACGAACATCACCTGCGGCACAACCTCGGTGCGCAGGTCCAGCGCGTCATCCAACGCACCGCGCGCCGGCAAAGGATTGGGTTCATCCGGGTCGGCCAGGTAGGAAAGCAGCGGGACATAGGGGGTTTCGGTGGCGATTGTGGCCAGGAAATCCGCCTGCCTGGCTTCCGCCACGCCGAAACTCTCGTACCGGGCAAAAATCGCGGTCAATTCATCGGAGCCGGTTAGGTAGCGCGCATCATCGGCGGTGGCGTAAACACTGCCTGCTCCCAGCAGCGTCGGATTGATGGCCGGGGAAAAGGTGGGGTAGGGCTGTTCCACAATGGCCGTGATTATCCACTCCTCGACGGCGAGATCGGTTGTCAGGCTGCGGAAGACAACAGTATCTCCTATCTCAAAATCGTAGCGATCCGCCAGCCGCTGGTCGAGCATGATTTCGTTCATACCCGCTTGCGAAAAACGTCCCGCCAACAACCGGGGCCGTTCCAGTTGGGTGTCGCTCATCACTCCAGCGTAGGCGGTGACGGCGACCCGCTCGAAATCTTCTGCGCTCGCTGGCTGCCACCAGGCCGGGAAAATGGTCTGGCCCTCGACCTTGGTGACACCCGGCAGCGCCTGCAGCGTCTCCAGCACGGCCTGGTTGTCAAGTTCCAGGCGGTAGGGCGTGGCAAGGTATACATGCAGCATCGCGATCTCGTCCGGATCGAGATCGCGTTGGCCTGCGGCAGGCGCGGGCCCCAAGCCGATTAGCAGGACAACAATGCAGCACATGAGCACCAATCGAGACGGGCGCGAAAGCGACGGCATAACGATGTTCTCCTTAATTTGTGGATTCGCCCTGGAAAAGGTAAACAACAGCGCAAGCGACTACGTCCACAACTTCCAGGGATTCTCCGGGTCAAATGCGCCGTAGATGACCGTGATGCGCACTGTATCGACCCAGCTTTGGAACGCGGCCTGGTCGCCGTTAAGCCGCCAGCGCATTTTTCGCGGAATCTTGAGCCAGGCAAAGCCGATCAAGCGTCGTTCCTGGCGAGTGGAAATGCGCAGCAGTTCGAAGTACCACTGGGGCAGCATCTCGCGCAGGCGGGCGTTCCGTCGCACCGCCAGGCTGGCCGCGCCGCTCATCAACGCCAGGACCAGGAAAACCGCTGGCGGGAAGAACCCGACCGCAAAGTTGCCGGGAATCGTGATAAAGCCTACCACCATCGACAGCATCCAGCTACAAAACGCGGCGGCTTGCAAAAAGCGACAGATGGGGTATGCGCGCCGTTCTTCGCCATAGATGCGGAAGTTGGCCATCAGCGGGTCTTTGAAGATGCCGGCAATGACCGCGCCATAATAGGCTGTCATGCTAGCCGACAGCAGGGCCAACGCCCAGATGACACCGACGATAGATTGGATACTCTGCATCGTCTAAATCAATGCTCTTTTTCCCTGATTCTACTGGGTTTCTTCGCTAATCTCCAATCCAGCGAAGCCCAGCGGCACCACCTGGACCCACGTGTTGCCCGGCTTGAGATAGAGCTGTTCGGTGGCGGTTTCATCCGTCCAGAAGCTGAGCATAGTGTCTTCCTCCCAGCGCATCCAGTGTCCCTCGATCATCTGCCCATCGCGCAGGATCATCACCGGCCCCAACGTCCAGATTTGGATTTCAAGTGAATAATAGGGCGTGCCCTGCCACTCGCTTTCGACAATGGTGTAATCCTCCTGGTGGTGCGCGAAGACCACGACCACGTTGGCGGCAGTGACCTGCTGTTCGGTGTTGGCGTCGGTGTGCGGTTCGTCGTTGACAAAACGCGCATAGACGCCTGTTTCCCCGTCGTAGGTCCAGCGCACCGTGTCCGGCCCATAATCGATCGCGATGGCGGCGGCAGACGTGCCATCCGGGGGCGGAGCAGCGCGGAATGCCATCCCGCCCAGGTCTTCCGGTGGTGCGTTGACGCCGTCTGCTTCAGCGCGGGCCCATAGTTCCCCCGGAATCACGAACAGGTTGTGGGGCACTTCGATGTCGGGATCGCGGAAGTACAGCGGCTGGCCAGTGGTTACGCCTTCATAGGCACGGGGCGCAAACGGCAGGTCCGCGATGCGCTGGCGGATCGGTTCGGCAGCACCAGAATAGGCGAACAATGTCCCGTACATGGCTGGGATTTCCAGGTCCAGTAAGCGCGCACTGCGGATCGAGCCAACACGCGGGGGAGTGTGCGTCCAGAAGATGGCCGTAAAGCGTGTCAGGTTGCCTTCTGTCAGGTGCTCGAAGACCAGGTCGGCTTCCCCAATCCCCGCCTGGGGCCGGACGACCTCCGGCGCGTTGGAGATCTTGACCGCCAGTGGGCGGCGGTCCATGGCGGTTGGGTCCTCGGCGGGCAGCCCGGTGAGGGGATTGTAACCGGGCGGAAAGTGGAACGGTCCCAGTACGTCCGGGGGCATGACCTGGGGCGTGGCGGTTGGCGTGCGCACGGGCGCGCGGGCCAGTTCCGCTGTACGGTTTGCGGCGGGCGCGCTAACGGACGTGACAGGCGCTGCTGGGATCGTGATCGAGTCGCTGGATGCACCGTCGGCGGCGTTGCCCGATCCATTGGCGCAGGCCGGAACCAGCAGGACGATCAACACCAGGCACAGACTACTTAATAGACGGGACCACGAGCACCCTGCCAGATACGAGAAAACGGTATAATGTATCCCTCTCCCTGTACCCTCGCGAAACCCATCTCTGTCTGCTTGCCCTGCTTGTCTTGACAGGCAGGCGTTGCGCCGCATACGCTGTGGGCTGAAAGCCGCCCAGCTACGTAGAAGGGAAGTCTGCTGAAGCGACCCCTGTGGTGGAGATTCTGCGCTGGTATTGCCGCAGATAAAGCGTATCCAGCGGAAGCAGACAAGGCGTCGCTTCAGGCAACTTTTGTCCGACGTAGCCGGTGTGCGTTGAACCACCGGCGGCGACGTGGCATACATCGGTGCGCCGCGATCAAGCGATCCGACAACACGTTCGGGAACTCCCAACAAGCGGTTGATTTGCCTTGACATACGTTTTGCCCCAAAATACACTGAGAATGTTAATCCCCAACGAGTTAAATGTAGCATATAATAGCGTTTGAACTGGAAATACAAGTTGAGGTAAAATTAAGGTGAAAGGTCGGGCGTAGGGCGAAGGATTAACGGTAGTGCCCGGTTAGGACCCCCTTTTGGTACGGTTGACTCGCGTTTGGCGGCGGGGTATAATGCGCGCATTGTGCGCTCCCGTCGCACCGGATAGGGAATGGGTAATGGCGCTTAAAGGGAATCTGGCAGACTTCAGCACAACACAGATACTAAACCTGATCAATCTGGCGAAGAAGACCGGGACGCTGCACATCTATGAACCCATCATAACCGATGAGACGATCTATGATGGTGCGGGTGTCGAGCGCAAAAAGGTTGTACCAGGCGCAGAGCGTGCTACGCTGGCGTTTAGAGAAGGTCGCCTGATTCTGGCCGCGATGGGGGCCCAGGATGGCCATCTGGCCAATGTGTTGCACAAGGCCGGAAAACTCAATGCAGAACAGGCGCGCGTTATCCGTGAACGCGGGCAGAAGTATTCAGACAAAGCGCTGGCGTTGATGTTGATCAATGCCAATTATGTTTCCCAGGCCGACGTGGTGCGCAGCATCAAGAAGCACACGCTGGACATTGTATATGATGTGGCCTCGTGGGAAACCGAACCCTTCGCGTTCGAAGAGAATGCCACCCCCCCGGCAGACCGGATCACTGTGCCGATTGACCTGAAAAACGTGATCATCGATATCACGCGGAAAAAGGAAGAATCGGAAGACCTGGTGCGCGAGCTGCCCAATCTGGATATGGCGCTTAAGTTCCCCGAAGCACCGGGCGAAAAGTTCCGGGGGATCCATTTGGGTGTTGACGAGTGGCGGGTGGTGGCCTTTATCACCCCCAAGAACTCGATTCGCCAGATCGCCAAAGCCTGCAACATGACCGATACCGAGATTCGTCGGGTGGTTGTGGGGCTGCTGCAGGCCGGGCTGGTAGAGTTGGTCAAGTCGCCGGGGATGCAGCCCAAGCCTGGAACGGGCAAGCCACGTCCTGGGCAAGCGCCCGCCGTCAAACGCAGTGTGGTTGAACGTTTGATCGCCAAGATCAAAGAGAGCTAGTTTTTATCCTTATTTTCATAGCTGGGTTGCCTGCCTGGGTTGGCAGGCATGCCAATACCAAGAAGAGTGAGACCGACCTATGCCCATGCAAACAGTCAAAATGGTCATCACTGGCCCCTTTAGCGCGGGCAAGACCGAATTTATTCGCTCCATCAGCGAAATCGATGTGGTCACGACTGACGAGAGCATTTCGTCCGATTCGGCAGAGTTTGGAACCAAAGACGCCACAACCGTCGCCATGGACTTTGGCCGTATCACCGTCGATGACGACCTGGTGTTGTACCTGTTTGGTACGCCAGGGCAGCGCCGGTTTGACTTTATGTGGGAAATCCTGGCCGAAGGGATGCTCGGTTTTGTCGTGATGGTCGACAGCGCCAAGCCCGAGACCTTCCGCGAAGCCAAGAGCATTCTGGAAACGTTCCGCGCTTATGCCCCTACGCCCTACGTGGTGGCGGCCAATAAGCAGGACCACCCCGAAGCCTGGGCACCAGAAGACCTCCGCATCGCGCTGCGCATCGAGGAAAATGTCAAGCTGCTGCCCTGTGTGGCGACTGACAAAGAGAGCGTCAAGAACGTGCTGCTGGAGCTGCTGTATTCTATTCTGGAAGAAATGGACACCTAGAAGCAGCAACCGCCAGATACTCTCGGCTGTTTCGTGTCCGGCGATCCTGCCTTGCCGCCGCCGATGGGTGGGGGCGCTGCCGGGTAGTGGTGGCTGGGCTGCCGCTTTGTCTGCGCCTTTGCGATCTGGAGGTTGCATAAATCGTGCCGTCACTAGTCACGGATCCGGGCATCATTCACTATGAAACTTATGGGCGAGGCCGCCCTGTCTTGTTATTACACGGGTGGCTAGGCTCGTGGGTGCTGTGGCGCGATACCATCGAAGTCCTGGGGCGCGAATTTCGCACCTACGCCCTGGACTTTTTTGGTTTTGGCGAATCGGGTGTCGTGGTCTCGAGTGACAACGCCGAACGGCAGGCCCAGGATTCCTTCACTGTCCCGACCTATGTCGAGATGGTGAACCAGTTTATGGAGCGGCTGGGCATCAAAAAAGCACCGCTCATTGGCCACTCGATGGGGGGCACCGTCTCGCTCAGCACCGCCATGCGCTACCCAGAACGGGTGGTCAAGGTGTGCGTCATCGGCTCGCCTATCAACGGCAATTCACTCAACCTGCTGCTCAAGCTCTCCGGCAATCCCACCGTCGCCTCGATCTTCTGGCTGTTCAAGGGGCGGGGGTTGCTGTTGTTTTTGCGCGGCTACAGCTACTTCATGGCGCGCGATGGCCGCGCGATGTCGCGCATGATCACCAAAGACGTCTCCATGATCAGCGTTGAATCCTTCTTCCAGAGCATCGGCACGCTGCGCGAAACCGACCTGCGCCCCCGCCTGGACCAGATTCGGATGCCAACCCTGGGCATGTACGGCAAGCGCGATATCATCGTGCGGCCCAGCGAAAACGAAACCCTCAAACAGGGCATCCCCCACGCCCAGATCGAGTGGTTCCCGGATGCCGGCCACTTCATCATGATGGACTCGCCGGAGCGGTTCATCACCACCCTGCGCAACTGGCTCGTCGCCAAGTAGGGCGTTTCCCCCGTCGCTGTTCTGCGCAGCATTCATCTGCACCGCGATAGCAACGCCGGATAGCAGGCGGCTGACTCCTGCCAACGCTAACCGGAGCTGCTATAATCCATTTATCTATAATAATGTGATAATGTGAGAGGTGCCTTATGAAAGTCCGCCTAGCCAAAGACATCGCTGCTCCGGCCAATATCACATTTGACGTCTTTACCGATCTCAACAAGGCCCAAGATCGTATCGACGGCATCACCAGGCTTGAGATTCTCTCTGAACAGTCACACGGGGTAGGCACGCGCTGGCGCGAAACACGCCTGATGTTTGGGCGCGAAGCCACCGAAGAAATGGAGATCAGCGCCTTCGAACCCAACCACTCCTACGAAGTGGTCGCTTCGTCGCATGGCGCGAACTATCACACCATCTACACCTTTACTGAGGTGGATGGCGGCACGCGTGTCGAGATGGTGTTCACCGGCACACCGGTCAGTCTGGTGGCCAAACTGATGGCTCCGCTGGGTTTTCTGTTCCAGGGTTCCACCCGCACGGCGCTGGACGCCGACATGGACAACCTGAAGGCTGTCTGTGAACAGATGGCCGCTGGCCAGGATGTGCAGGCCTAATCGCCAGGCAATTCCGCGCCATATTCAAACGCGCCAATATCACACGGGGCGCTGCGTACTGCCCCGCGCTGGTCGGTGGACGGGCACAGCGTAGGATCGCCTGCGTTAGTGGCGCTGCTGCCGTCCAGGAGGGCATAGGTGAACGTCGGGCCGCCGTTGCGTCCTGGTTGCTCATCTAACCCGGTCATCGGCGCCGAATCCGGGCAGGTGCCGTCACTGTCCAGGTTGGTGCTGCCGTCCCAGTTGGTCATCACGGCGTCGTCTGCGGCGCAGTCTCCGCTGGTGTTGAAGGCCACAACACTGTTGGACAGTGTGACGGTGCTGCCCTCGGCATTGTAGATTCCGCCGCCGGGTTGGGCTGCTACATTAGCGGTGATGGTGCTGTTATTCACCTGGACGGACGACCCCGCATCGTCGCCGGAATAAACACCGTTGTAGATCGCGCCACCGCCGCGACCGGCCAGGTTGTAAGCGAATGTGCTGTTGGTGATCGTCGCGGTTCCCTCGTAGGCGTTGTGGAACCCGCCTCCGTAGGACTGCGCCATATTATTGGCGAACATGCTGTTAGTGATGGTAACGGAGCCGCCAAGAATCACGTAATCCGTTGGTGTGCCGCCATTGGCAATACCGCCACCTGCTTTGTTGGCCATGTTGTTTTGCACAGTGCAGTCTCGCAGCGTAAGCGTGCCTTGATTGTTGAAAATCGCGCCGCCGGACCCACTTCGTGCGATATTGAAGTAAAGCACACTGCTTACTA
>JAADYV010000501.1 GCA_010092855.1 Chloroflexota bacterium
AAGTCACTTGAGTAGACTTTATTAACATAGCCTGTGCGCTTTGAGCCACAGGCGACAGCGCGTTGCACCCTTCCCTACCCGGACAACGTGCGCGGCCCGACGGGTGGGTATCGAACGAACCCTACACGATCTATCCCCTCAGCCCGGCATATCCTCGCGCACCACGCGGAAGCCCATCACCACAAAGCGCAGATTCGGGCTGTCCCAATCGCGGGAGGCGGCGCGCACGTACTGGCGCGAACTGGCATACGAGCCGCCGCGCACCGTGCGCCACTCGACCGTTGCCGCGCTGACCGGGTCCAGGGCACCGTCCGGCAGCGTGGCGTAATAGTCGGGATCGTAGGCGTCGGCGGTCCATTCCCACACGTTACCCACCATATCCAGCGCATCAACCCACGACGCCCCATCCGGGTAACTACCGACCGGAGCCGTGCCAGAATAGCCATCATCCCAACCCGACGCGCGCCAGCCATACCCACACGCCGAGTCGCACCAGTTGAGGCGCGTCCCATCGAAGTTCTCGCCCCAGGGATAATCGCGCGACTCCGGCCCCCGCGCGGCATACTCCCACTGCGCTTCGGTGGGCAGGCCCCCACCGATCCACGCGGCGAACGCTTCCGCCTGGAACCAATCCACGAACACCACCGGGTGATCGGCGTAGGCGGGGTCATCGTAGAAGGTCTGGTCGTGGGGCGGCGCACAGACTCCGGCCCCCACACAACGGCGGTACTGCGCGTTGGTAACCTCCGTCTGCCCGATCCAGTACGCACTCAGACACACCTCGCGCCGGGGCAGTTCGTCGGGATCGCCGTCCGCGCTGCCGATCATAAAGCAGCCCGCCGGAACATACACGAACGGCACGCCTGCAATCGCGCGCACGTCCGGCCCCGGCGTGGGCGTCAGTGTGTGGGGGCTGCGAGCGTGTGTTTGTCCAGCCCCGGCCAGCCCCCGCCCAATCAGCGCCACGCAGAGCGCGAGTCCCAGAACCTGCCACACGGATTTACTCCAACGGCGGCACGACATACAACGCCAACTCCTTGTCATCCGGCACGTCCTCGTAGGGGCTGAACTGCGGCGGGCCGGGACCGCCGAACACATCCTGCACGCGCCGCCGCGATCTGTCATCGCGCGGCATCAGGAAAAAGGCCAGCGGCACGTCGCGCGGCAAGTTGCGCAGGTTGATCTGCGAAAAACTGTACGGCGTGTGCACCGCCAGCGAATAATCCTCGCCATACAGCAGGTGCAGCAGTTGGCGCGCGTCGCCTTCCGGCAGCACGTTCTCCGCCACGACGAAAATCTGCGTGCCCGGCGGCAGTTCCTCCGCGCGGAAGATCGCGTCCTCGATCACGTAATCGCGCCGCTCCAGCACCTCGACGCTAAAGCGCTCCAGGAATGGGCCAAAGTAGTACGCGCCCTGGCCCACCAACGCCGCCCCCGCCAGCGCCACCAGGATCACGCCCCGCGCGCGCGCCGACTCGATCACCAGCGCCAGCGTCCTGCGTGCGCCCACCGCTGCCAACAGCACCAGCGCCGGAAACACCACCACGTAACGCGCCGACACCGTGCTCTCGATCAGGGCCATGTTCCCCGCCAGGGCCGCCGCCACCCACACCAGTGGCAGCACGCCCGGTCCGCGCCAGCGCCAGGCCGCGATCACCACGCCCAGCAAAAACACCGGGACCAGCCAGGGCAGCAGCAACGGGTCGTGCCCGCCGTAGTACAGGTAATAGTAGACGCGCGTGTTCTCCGGCTGGTTGACCAGGAACAGCAGCGCGTGCCGCAGGTGATACCAGCGTGTGCGCAACGTATCCGGTTCGTCGTGCGTGGCGAAATAGGCATCGTCCAGCCGCGTGCTGTCCAGCCGGTTAATCAGCGGGAAGTCCAGCCCGACCAGCGTCAGGTAGACGGGCATGGCCACCAGCACGAACGCCAGCGCCGCGACCAACATGCCGCGTCCGGTCGGTCGTCGCGCCCCCGGCCCGCGCAGCACCAGCCCCGCCGCCAGCCACGTGATCGCCAGCAGCGGGAACAGCAGCCGTCCCCCTTCGTAGAAGTAACTCGTCAGCCCGATCATGGCCCCGCCCAGCGCATAGTCGCGCCGCCGTTGAGTGTGGATCGCGCGCGCCAGCAGTCCCAGGCCCAGCGTGCCGAACAGCGGGTCGGCGATGTTGTTCAGCGCCAGGCGGCTGAAGTGCAGGTGCGGCGGAAACGTAACCAGCAGCAGCGCAGCCACCACCGCCGTCACCCGGTCGTAGAGGTGGCGCGCCAGCAAGTACAGCGCGGGCACTGTCAGCGCGCCGACCAGCGCACTCAACGCCCGCAGTCCCAACAGGTCCCGGCCCAGCAGCGCCGTCATGTGGTATTCGCCATACGCATAAATGTACGGGAACGAGGCCGAGGTCGGCATGGGGGCCAGCAGCGGCACACCATCCAACCGGCGGAAGGCGTGCACGCCAAACGCAAAATGCGACTCGTCCACGAACACCCGCACACTCTCGCCCAGGTCCCAGAACCGGACCAGCAGCGCGACCAGCGTCAGCGCGCCCACCAGCGTTATCTCACCGATGGGAAGTGGTGCAACCCACCGGCGCGATCCGTCCCCCAGGCCCCACACCACCAGCCCGATTCCCAGCGCCAGCAGCGCCATCTGCTCCAGCGGCGAGATCGACCACGCCCACCCGGTCCCGGCCAGATCGCCATTGACCTCGGCCAGCAGCAGGAG